>NZ_CAUIXH010000018.1:0-41916 GCF_962707005.1 Neisseria basseii
TGGATTGTTCATATAAACCTAATTCAATTAAAGAATGATAAAGATTATTATTTTATTTATTTTTAACAAATTTGCAAATGCTTTTTTATTTTTTTTTAGGGAATACACCAAAATCCCGTCATTCCCGCGCAGGCGGGAATCCGAACGCGTCCGCACGGAAACCTATATCCCGTCATTCCCACGTATATCCCGTCATTCCCACGAAAGTGGGAATCCAGTTTTTTGAGTTTCAGTCATTCCCGATAAATTGCCTTAGCATTGAAGGTCTAGATTCCCGCCTGCGCGGGAATGACGGGATTTGAGATTGCGGCATTTATCGGGAGCAACAGAAGCCGCTCTGCCGTCATTCCCACGAAAGTGGGAATCTAGTTTTTTGAGTTTCAGTCATTTTCAATAAATTGCCTTAGCATTGAATGTCTAGATTCCCGCCTGCGCGGGAATGACGAATCCATCCATACGAAAACCTGCACCACGTCATTCCCACGAAAGTGGGAATCTAGTTTTTTGAGTTTCAGTCATTTCCGATAAATTGCCTTAGCATTGAATGTCTAGATTCCCGCCTGCGCGGGAATGACGAATCCATCCATACGGAAACCTGCATCCCGTCATTCCCACGAAAGTGGGAATCCAAGACGCAAAATCTCAAGAAACCGTTTTACCCGATAAGTTTCCGCACTGACAGACCTAGATTCCCGCCTGCGCGGGAATGACGAATCCATCCATACGGAAACCTGCATCCCGTCATTCCCACGAAAGTGGGAATCCAGGACGCAAAATCTCAAGAAACCGTTTTACCCGATAAGTTTCCGCACCGACAGACCTAGATTCCCGCCTGCGCGGGAATGACGGCGGGGCGGTTTCTGTTTTTTCCGGTAAATACCCACAAGCTAAAATCCTGTTATTTTCACAAAAACAGAAAACCAAAAACAGCAACCTGAAATTCGTCATTCCCACGCAGGAGGGAATCCGAATACATCTGCACAGAAACCTGCATCCCGTCATTCCCGCGAAAGCGGGAATCTAGAACGTAAAATCTAAAGAAACCGTTTTATCCGATAAGTTTCCGCACCGACAGGTCTAGATTCCCACTTTCGTGGGAATGACGGGATTTTAGGTTTCTGTAATCTCGGGCAGCTTTCCGTCATCGTTTTAACCCAAAGACACCATTTCAATCTGCTCCATCGTCCTGCCCAGAAAACGCTCGCCGATGGTTCTGAATTTCAAAGGAATATCGCTGACGTAAAAACGGTAGTCGGGATTGTTGTTGTCGGTATTGAGCAATCCTTCCTGAGCAAGGACGCGTGCGGTTTCTTCGGCAGTCGTAATCGCGGAATCGACCAGCGCGACATTGCCCGCCTCCCTGCCGATTAAGGGCTTGAGCAAGGGAAAGTGCGTGCAGCCCAACACCAGCGTATCGATGCCATCTGCAAGCAATGGTTTGAGGTATTCGCATACGGTCAGGCGGGTAACTTCGTGTTCCAACCAGCCCTCTTCCACCAAAGGGACGAGCAGCGGCGCGGCCTGCGTGCGGACAAGCGTGTCGGGGTTGTCCCTATGGATGGCGCGTGCATAAGCATTGCTGTTAACTGTCGTATTGGTGGCGATAATGCCGATTTTGTTGTTGCGCGTGGTTGCCAGCGCGGCTTTCGCGCCGGCGGAAATCACGTCCAACACAGGCATATTGCCCGTCTTTTGACGGATTTTCTGCCCCGCCACCGCCGCAATCGTATTACACGCGATAACCATCGCCTTGACATCGTGTTCCAATAAAAAATCGACAATCTGCATCGAGAAATTTTCGATGGTCGCCTTAGATTTCGTCCCGTAAGGCACGCGCGCCGTATCGCCGAAATAAATGATGTTCTCCATCGGCAGCCGCTCCATCAGTGCGCGCACATTGGTCAAACCGCCGATTCCCGAGTCAAAAACGCCGATGGGTCGCTGCCTGCCGATATTTTCCATCCTTCTTCCAATCTGTCCTAAACATACAATCCGCGTATTGTACACGCGCCGCTTTTTCTTGACAGCCATGCCGTCTGAAAGCAGAACGCGTATTTGGCTGTTATAATGCTCGGACAAGAAGCATCCGCCCCTCGGGTGCAAAGTTTGTAAAACCTGCAAAACTGCCCATAATACCCCAAACCTTACAACAAACCGTTTCCATGTCTGATTTACCCTCCATCTCCCGACTCCTTGCCGATGAAGCCGCCACACTCGATTTGGGTGAAGCATGGTCTTCCCGTTTAAACGCACCGCTGGTCATTTACCTCGAAGGGGATTTGGGTGCGGGGAAAACCACGCTGACACGCGGCATCCTGCGCGGATTGGGTCATCAGGGCGCAGTCAAAAGCCCGACTTACGCCATCGTCGAATCTTATCCGCTGGAACGCTTCACCTTGCACCATTTCGACCTCTACCGCTTCTCGTTCCCCGAAGAATGGGAAGACGCGGGGCTTGACGAACTGTTTGCCGCAAACAGCGTCTGCCTGATCGAATGGCCGCAACAGGGCGGGGAATTTACGCCGCCTGCCGACATCACCGCAACATTGACACACGACGGCGACGGCAGAAAATGCCTGCTGACCGCCCATACCGAACGAGGAAGCGAAAGCCTGCCGCTATGATCAAACTGACACGAAGACAAATCATCCGCCGCACCGCCGGCACACTGTTCGCCCTAAGCCCCATCGCATCCGCCGTTGCCAAAACGGTACACGCCCCGCAGTTTACCGCCGTACGGATATGGCCGTCGCACACCTACACCCGCCTGACGCTGGAAAGCACCGCCGCGCTCAAATACCAACACTTCACGCTCGACAACCCGGGCAGGTTGGTCGTCGACATACAAAACGCGAACATCAATACCGTATTGCACGGACTGTCTCAGAAGGTTATGGCGGACGACCCCTTTATCCGCAGCATACGCGCGGGTCAGAACACACCGACCACCGTCCGCCTCGTCATCGATTTGAAACAGCCTTCCTACGCGCAAGTTTTTTCCCTCCCCCCCGTCGGCGGCTTTAAAAACCGCCTCGTCGTCGATCTCTATCCGCAAGGGATGGATGCCGACGATCCGATGATGGCGCTGCTTAACGGCAGCCCGAACAAAACCCGGCGCGGCTCTCCGGAAGCCGACCTCGCCCAAAACACCACACCCCAACCCGGGCGCGGCAGAAACGGGCGCAGACCCGTCATTATGATCGACCCCGGACACGGCGGCGAAGACCCCGGTGCCGTCAGCTCGGGCGGTTTGCAGGAAAAACACGTCGTCCTCTCCATCGCCCGCGAAACCAAAAAACAATTGGAAGCCTTGGGTTACAACGTCTTTATGACGCGCAACGAAGACGTGTTCATCCCATTGGGCGTGCGTGTCGCCAAAGGGCGCGCGCGGCGTGCCGACGTATTCGTCTCCATCCACGCCGATGCCTTCACCAGCCCATCCGCGCGCGGAACGGGGGTTTATATGTTGAACACCAAAGGCGCGACCAGCTCTGCCGCCAAATTCTTGGAACAGACGCAAAACAATGCCGACGCGGTCGGCGGCGTACCGACCAGCGGCAACCGCAACGTCGATACCGCCCTGCTCGATATGACCCAAACCGCCACGCTGCGCGACAGCCGCAAACTCGGCAAACTGGTGCTTGAAGAATTGGGCAGGCTCAACCACTTGCACAAAGGCAGGGTGGACGAAGCCAATTTCGCCGTTTTGCGCGCGCCCGATATGCCGTCTATCCTGGTCGAAACCGCCTTCCTGTCCAATCCTGCCGAAGAGAAGCTGCTGGGCAGCGAATCCTTCCGTCGGCAGTGCGCCCAATCCATTGCCTCGGGTGTCCAACGCTACATCAATACATCCGTATTGAAGCGGGGTTGATTCCGAAAAATAAATGCCGTCTGAACATTTTTCAGACGGCATTTTTGTACACTTTCCTCAACGGTTCGATCCCTGCACCATATCAATCAGAAACAGGCGGCAATCGAGGTTGCCGTTATAAAGTGGGATTTTGCGTTTTGGCGACAGGCGCATGAATTTGGGCATTTCCCTGTCGCCGGTAAACATACCGACTCGCCAGCCGGCATAGTGTTTTTTCAACCACGTACCCAACTGCGGATAAAGTGCCTGCAAGGCGCGGACTTCCTCAAGGCGCACACCGTAGGGCGGATTGGACACCATAATGCCGCCCACGCCGTTCGGCCGGACGGATTGCGCGTCGGCAACGCTGAAGGAAACGATGTCGTCCACTTCGGCACTGCGTGCGTTGTCCAATGCCGTCTGAACGATGCGGCGGTCGTTGTCGCTGCCCGAAATCGGGGCGCGGACGGGGCGGGTTTGCGCTTCGGCGCGGCGGCGCAAATCTGTCCACAGCGTTTTATCGAAATTTTGCAGTTTTTCAAAACCGAAACGGCGCATCATGCCCGGTGCGCGGCCTGTGGCAATCCAAGCAGCTTCGATAGCAATCGTGCCGCTGCCGCAAAACGGGTCTTGAAACGGCTGCGTGCCGTCGTAGCCTGCCGAGAGCAGCAGTCCGGCGGCAAGGTTTTCGCGCAACGGGGCTTCGCCCGTATCGAGACGGTAGCCGCGTTTGAACAAGGCTTCGCCCGAAGTGTCGATGAAGATTTCGACATTGCGTTCGTCCAAAAAGGCGTGGATGCGGACATCGGGCGCGGCTTTGTCCACGCTCGGACGTGCGTCGTAAATATCGCGAAAAGCGTCGCAGACGGCATCTTTGACGGTCAAACCGACAAATTGGATGCTCTTAACGTTGGCACGCTTTGCCTCGACTTTGACTTTGAACGTCTGCTGCAAGGTAAACCAATTAAACCAGTTGATGTTTTTGGCGAGTTTGTAGATGTCGCGCTCGGTGCGGTATGTCCCTTTGGTCAGACGCAGCAGGATACGGCTGGCGGTGCGCGAGTGCAGGTTGGCGGCGTAGGCCTGTTCCAATCCGCCCCGGCAGGAAACGCCGCCGTCAAACGCTTGGACATCGGTACAGCCGAGGCTTCCGAGTTCTTGAGATAAAACGGTTTCCAAGCCGCGCGGGCAGGTGGCGAAAAGTGTATATAAAGTATTCATAGCGTGTCCTTTCCGGACGGATGTTCCGGCAATGGCGGATTGAAAGGTTTATTCGGCGGTAAATGCCGTCTGAAATGTCCGACTGCCGATTGTAATGTCCGCCGTAAAATCGCGCCTGCCTTCGACACAGACGGGCAGGCGGATGCGTACTGCCTGCCAATTCCCCGACGATTGCCGCTCGAACATATAGCGGTTGAACCCCATATCCATATTTTTCATACTGAAGCTGATACTGACCTGTTCCGTGTCGGCGGGCGCGTGTTCGATATAAATATCGAACGGTTCTTTCGTTGAAACAGAGGTGGCGCGGACGCGGCTTCCGTCCGGCAGCGTGCAACCCTCGGTCAAATCGCATTGCGCCGCCACGGCTTGCGGCTGCTGCGACTGCCACCATTGCAATAAAACGAGCTTGAAGGCGGCAAAGGCAATCAGCAGCAATGCGGCAAGCAGTAATTTGCGGTTTTTAGCCATTTCCGTTCCCCATTTTTTCATCGGCCAACACGGCGTGTGCGCCCGCCGCCAGCCATTGCCCGCCGCAATGCGATGCCGTCTGAACGTCGGCGGCAACGACCAGCGGCACGGATACGCCGTGCTTCAACACTTCGTCCACCGCTGCGGCTTGTGCGGCATTACCGACCCGCCACACGACCACATCCGCGCCCTTTTCCTGCGCCTGCCGCCATTGTTCGCGGGTCTGCACCATCATCCACACGCTGTCGGCGTGTTCGGGTCTGTCCTGCCATTGCGCCGCCTCCATCAAAACGTTCGCACCGCTTCCCTCTGCCGAACCCAAAGGCAGGACGCGGTACGCGCCCATACTGTTCTCACCGTACAAACCTGTTTTCAGGCTGCCGTACAAACGGCGCGGAACGGACAGCGAACGCAAAAGCGCGCCGTTGGCGGGCAGCATGGGGGCAACGGTAAAATCACCCGCCTTCTGCCAAGACCATTCCTGCCCTTCGCAGGATTGCGGTTTGCCCGTCCATTGGTCGGGGTTTACCCATAGGAATTTCAGGCAGACGCGGGCGTGTTCATAGGAATGGATTTTGGTTAACCAAGGCGTGGCGGCGAGGATGCGGATGCCGAGTTCTTCTTCAAACTCGCGTTGCAAGGCTTGGAAGTCGGTTTCGCCCGCTTCGACCTTGCCGCCGGCAAATTCCCAATATCCGGCATAGGGCTTGCCTTCGGGGCGCGAGCTGAGCAGGTAGTCGCCGTCTCGGTTGAGCAGGATGCCGGCAACGACGCGGATAAGGGGGCGGGTGTCTTGGATCATGGCGGGTATGCGGTTGGTCGGTCGGAGTGCAAATGAGAGACGGGCAATGCCGTCAACGGGTTTGCCGCATTTCAGACGGCATTATTTTTCGGCAACGGCAAACGCCAACACGGTATCGCCTTCGTCCGCCATACTCAGGCTGACGCGGCTGATGCCTTGTTCTTCCAGCCATTCGGACAGGGCGGGGCCGTAGAAAAATTCGGGCTTGCCCAATGCGTCGTGCCCGATGCCGATGTTGCGGAAGGAAACCGCGCCGCGTATGCCCGTACCGACGGCTTTGGCAAAGGCTTCTTTGGCGGCAAAGCGTTTGGCAAGGTAGTTGACGGGTTTGCCCGCCTGAGGGAATTCAAGCAGTTCTTCGGGGGTGAGGATGCGCTCGGCAAACGCCTGTCCGAACTTTTTGCTCAGGCGGACGATGCGTTTGAGGGAAACAATATCTGTGCCTATGCCGTAAATCATATTTGCGCTCCTTTGTCGTGAAATGCCGTCTGAAACGGTTTGCCTGCCCTTACGGCAGCATTCTTGCACGGAACATGGTTTCTTTTATCTGGCGCACGGCCTCGGGCAATCCGAGGAAAAGTGCCTGCGAAATCAGCGAATGTCCGATGTTCAGCTCGCGGATGGCGAGGATTTGGGCGATGGGGGTAACGTTGTGTATGGTCAGTCCGTGTCCGGCGTTGACGACCAAGCCCAAATCGCTGGCAAAATGCGCGCCGTTTTGCAGACGCTCGAATTGCTTGAGTTGTTCGGCGTGGCTGCGTGCATCGGCGTATGCGCCGGTGTGCAGCTCAATAACGGGTGCGCCGACATCACAGGCGGCCTGGATTTGCTCGTTGTCGGCATCGATAAACAAGGACACGCGTATGCCTGCGTCGGTCAGGATTTTGGTGAACTCGGCAATTTTGTCTTGTTGCGCCAATACGTCCAAGCCGCCTTCGGTCGTGATTTCCTGACGTTTTTCAGGCACGATGCACACGTCTTGCGGCATGACTTTAAGTGCGTTTTCCAACATTTCTTCAGTCAACGCCATTTCAAGGTTCAGGCGCGTGCGGATGGCGTTTTTGACGGCGAACACGTCCGCGTCTTTGATGTGGCGGCGGTCTTCGCGCAGGTGCATGGTAATCAAATCCGCACCGTGCGTTTCCGCGACCAATGCCGCTTCCACAGGGCTGGGATAGGTCGTGCCGCGGGCATTGCGGACGGTGGCGATGTGATCGATGTTGACACCTAAAAGCATGATGTTTCCTTTCCTCTTCGATTTTTTATTTTGCAGCATACCGGTACGCTGCGTCGGCACCTATGTTGCACGACGGTCAAACTGCCGTATCTGTTCCAAAACCTGCCTCGACTTTACCCCTTCAGGAAGCAGGCTGCCTGTCAGCAGCCGTGTGATTTTCAGGGCATCCTGAAGGCTTTGCGCACTGCCGAAACTGCCCGTCTGCAAATCAATCAGGCTCTGCCCGTCGGCAATAATGACGGTTTCAGACGGCAAAACGCATTCCCTGCCTACGGGCATGACTGCTTCTTCCGGTCTGATACAGTATCTGGCGGATGACTGGATTTCCCTGCCCTCTCCGTCCGTATGCAAATCGGGGGCGACGCCTAAGGCCGTCAGCAGCTTCCACTCGAAGCGGCGCAAATCGGCAACATGGTCTGCCTCGCAGCAGACTGCCTTCATCACTTCAGCCAATGCATCGTATAACTCAGGCATGGGATCTTCGCGCGCGGTCAGTTTTAAAACCAGCTCGTTCACATACAATCCGCCAAACAACGCCCTGCCCTGCGGCTGCCGCCATCCGCCGACCCATTCGGCGCGGTGAAGGGTTTTGAGTTCCTGACTGCCGTACCACGACACGCTGACAGGGACGAACGGAACCAGCACGCCGCGCAATTCGCTCTGCCGCTTGCGCGCGCTTCTTGCCAAAAGTGCCACGCGCCCGTAACGGCGGCTGAATGCTTCAACCCACAGGCTGCTTTCGCGCCAAGGCGAAGATGCCAGCATAAAAACGGGTTCGTGGTTGACTCGGTATTCGGACATAATCGTTGGGGGAATGCCGTCTGAACGCTGCCGCAACTACAAAACGGCAGTCGGATACGAACCAATGATTTTGACAAACGAAGCGCGCCTGCCCAACTGTTTTAATGCCGTCTGAACCTTGTCATCCGTCCGGTGTCCCTCGATATCGATAAAGAACAGGTATTCCCACAACGCCGCCTTTCCGGGACGGCTCTCAAACTTGGTCATGGAAATGCCTGATTCGGTCAGGGGTTGCAGCAGCGAGGCAACCGCGCCTGCCCGGTTGGGTGCGGAAACGACCAGCGAGGTTTTGTCGCTGCCGCCGGCACCGGTTTCGTGATGTCCCATCACCAAGAAGCGCGTGGTGTTGTTCGTCTCATCCTCAATGCACTCAGCAACGGGGCTGAGTCCGTAGATTTCCGCCGCAGTACGCCCGGCAATGGCGGCAACCGTACCGTCTTCCAATTCGGCAACCAGCCGCGCGGCTTCGGCATTGCTGGAGACCGCCACCCTCTCGGCGTTGGGCAGGTGTCTGCCCAGCCAGTCGTTGCACTGCGCCAACGCCTGTGCGTGCGAAAATACTTTAGTGATGCCTTCGGTATTGCTGCTGTTTTTACGCAGAAGGTTGTGGTGTATGCGCAAGACGACTTCGCCGCAAGCCTGCAATGCGGTAACGGCAAGCAGATCTAACGTGCGACCGACCGAGCCTTCGGTCGAATTTTCCACGGGGGCGACCAGATAATCCGCCTGACGCGTTTCAACCTGTTTGAAGCAGTCGTCTATGGTCGGACACGCCATAGTGTGTGCGGCATGACCGAAATGCTTAATCGCCGCCTGTTGGGTAAACGTGCCCTGCGGTCCCAGATAAGCGATGGTCAGCGGGCGTTCGACGGCGAGGCACTCGCTCATCACTTCCCGAAACAGGCGTGCTACCGATTCGTCGGGCAGCGGGCCTTTGTTCAAATCCTGAATGCGGCGCAACACGGCGACTTCGCGTTCGGGGCGGTACACCGCGCCCGTGCCTTTCAATTCGCCGATGGCGTGGGCGTGTTGCGCGCGTTCGTTGAGCAGGCGCAGGATTTCGGCATCGATGGTGTCGATGGCGTTGCGGTGCGGGATGAGGAGTTCGTCGATAGTTTGGGACATAATTTCGCCTGAACAGTATAATTTTCCGTGCATTCTAACATCAAATGCCGTCTGAAGCGGTTTCAGACGGCATTTTCCGTTAAAGGTATTCGCTTTGCCCGTTTTCTTTCCACGCCCGATGCGAGCAGAGCCACAGCAGTACGATGCCGCACGATGTCGAGGCGGTCATTACTGCCGCCATGACGAGTGCCGAACCGTCGTGCAGGACGGTTGCCGCCATGCCCACGCCCGCGCCGATTAAGGACTGGAACACGCCCAACACGGCGTTCGCGCTGCCGCCCTCTTCTTTGAAATAGGACATGAAACACACCTGCGTGTTCGCACCGACCAAGCCCTGCGTGCCGACGGAAAACATCACGCACGCAACCAGCAGCCAAAACGGGGGCAACCCGAAAAACAGCACGGCGGCGAGTTGGGACAGGTTGGCGGCAAATTGGACGACAATCCCCCACAGCAGGATGCTTTGCGGATGCGCGCCGGTTTTGAGCCGCCACGCGGTAATACGGTTGAACGACATCATCGTGATGATGTTGAGCGCGAACGCCCAAGCGTACTGGTGCGGCGTAACGCGGTAAAGCTGCCGGTACACGAAGGAAGATTCGGTCAGAAAGGCGAACATCGAACCGAAGCTGAATGCCTGAAAAAACAGATAACCCATCGCGGCGCGTGTTTGCAAAACACGTTTGAACCGCCCAGCTACCAATCCGAACACGTCCCGTCCGATTTTGCCGCCGGCGGCGGGCTTGGGCAGGAAATGCTGCACCAAACCGAGCAACACCAGCGAATACGCCGCCAGAAAAACAAAAATTGCCTGCCAGCCGCCCAAACCCTGCAACAGTGCGCCGGCCATAGGTGCGACCAGCGGCACAACCATCAGGATAATGCCGATAAGGGCAAACATCTGCGCGGCTTTGCGTCCGGAATAATAGTCGCGCACCATCGCGCCGACAATGACCACAGTCATACCCGCGCCGAATGCCTGTACCGCACGCAGGTTGAGAAGCTGTTCGGCACTTGAGGCAAATGCGATGGCGGCAACGGCAAGGCAGTAAACGGTCAGACCCGCCAGCGCGACGGGTTTGCGCCCCTTGATGTCGGACACCGAACCGCCGACTACCTGTCCGAACGCCGTACCGAACATAAACACACTCAGGCTCTGTTCGATACGGTGGACATCCGCGCCCAGCGATTGCGCCATTTCGGGAATCGCGGGCAGGTAGGCATCGATGGAAAACGGCATCAGCGCGACCAGCATCGCCATCAAAACCGCCATCAGTTTTTCGTTCATTTCAGGATAATGGGCAGAAGGCATAAATTCTCGTCCGATTCGCAAACAAACCGCCCGGCGGCGGAAAACACAATACGCGGAAACGGAAAATTTTAACACACCGGCACAAACAGGCGGCAACAAAAGCCACGGGCAAAACCGGGCAGGCCGGAACGATATAGTGGATTAACAAAAATCAGGACAAGGCGACGAAGCCGCAGACAGTACAAATAGTACGGAACCGATTCACTTGGTGCTTGAGCACCTTAGAGAATCGTTCTCTTTGAGCTAAGGCGAGGCAACGCCGTACTGGTTTTTGTTAATTCGCTATAAAAAAGCCGGAGGCGGGCAAAGATTTGAAAAATATTGTATAATGGAATGGGATTCCCTAACGGATTCCCTAACGGATTCCCTAACGGATTCCCTAACGGATTCCCTAACGGATTCCCTAACGGATTCCCTAACGGATTCCCTAACGGATTCCCTAACGGATTCCCTAACGGATTCCGATATTCAAAAAATTTTGAACATTTTTAGGAATCAAGAAATGAAAAAACTCCTTACTGCATTAACCGTGCTTGCCCTTCCCGCTGCCGCATTTGCCGCCGACAACCAACCGGGCGTTTATGTACAAGGTGACGCGGGTCTTGCCTCCATCCACGCCGATGGCGAAACATTCAACAATTTCCTCCCGCGCGTTTCCGTCGGCTTCGATGCCGGCGATATGCGTATTGCCGCAGACTACTACCGCGTCCGCGACAAAATTGACGACGCTACCGCCACACTCCAAGGCGCAGGCGTTGCCGTCATCAAAGACTTCAACACCAATTCCATCGTCAAACCTTATGTCGGCGCGCGTTTGGGACTGAACCGATTGACCGTAAAAGATGAAGACGGAAAATACAGTAAAACCAAAGCAAGCATCGGCGCATTGGGCGGTGTCGGCTTTGAAGTCGCACCCAACGTTACTTTGGATTTGGGCTACCGCTTCAATTATTTGGGCAAATTTGACGATACAAGGGTATTTGCCAACGAATATACCGCCGGCGTCCGCGTAAAATTCTAACCCCCGAAACCGGCATCCGCCGGCAAGCCGACCGCCGCCATTGCGGCGGTTTCTTTTTCCTGCTTTCCACCTGCGGCAGGGCTTGTGCAAAAACAGCCTGTTTGCGAAATCCGACGCATAAAACAGTTATCCCCGAATTGCGGGATTGATTTATCTTAAATCATTCTGAAACCCCGTCATCCCCCTGATGTCCGCAACCTTTCGTCATTCCCGTGGAAACGGAAATCCGGAACCTCAAACTTTCAGATAATCTTTGAATATTGCCGTTTCCCGAAGGTTTAGATTCCCGCCTGCGCGGGAATGACGGGTTTTTATAATCTTTAGAAACTGCCGTTGCCCGAGCACGGGAATGACGGCGGCGGGGGCGATGCCGTCTGAAGCCCGACAAGGCATTTGATGCCGTCGAAGCGGTGGGCTGAAGCCCACCCTACAGCACTGCCCTATGCTGCAAGCCTTGGCGGTTGCGCGTTCAAAGCGGAGGCTGCCGGGGTGTTCGATAGGGACGGGATGTGCCAAAAAATGTCCAATCGGCGGACACTTTGATATATCTCACCCCGCCAAAGGGGTGCAATACTTTTTTTAATTCTGAAAAAAATAGAAAAATCAGGATGCTTGTTCATCTTGGAAACGGCATCGGACATAAAGCCTGCATCACTTATGCGGCTGCAACGGCTTCCGCAAAATATGTGGCGCGCGTCCTCATCGGCGCAAATACAACAAACCCGTCCCACCGCCTTCAGACGGCATCGCCCTCCCCGCCCCTGTTGCGCGACAGCCAGCCGGCGGCAAAAGTGGCGGCGATGACGACAAACACGCCCAAGGCGGACACGGGCGACAGGTGCTCGCCCAAAATCAAAACCGCCAATAACACGCCGACGACGGGTTCGAGCGAAATCAACAGTCCCGACACGTTTGCCGGAACACTGCCCGTACCTTTATTCCACAACCAATAGGCGTACCAGCTGCACCCTACGCCCAAATACAGCAGCGACACCACGCCCTGCCAGCTCCAATGCACCGTATAACTCTGTGCCAAGGCAAGCGAAAACGGCAGACACATCAGCGATGCGGCGGCAATGGAAACAGATGTAAATGCCGGTGCGCAGATACGGGCAATCAGCCTTTGCGTCGGGCGGACTGCCGTGCAGAAACCGATTCCTGCAAGCAGCACCAGAAAACAGCCGAACCAACCGACTTCGCCACCCTCTTCCGCACCGCCCGCCATCAGCAGCGCGACACCGGCAAATGCCGCCGCGCCGCATATCCAGTGGTAGGCACGCGCTTTGTCGTTGAAAAAGAAGTGTCCGACAAACACCATCAGCAGCGGCTCGAGTCCGACGATGGTCGATGCACTGGCGGCAGACGTATATTTCAGTCCGACAAACTGCAGCATCAGGGTGAATACATAAGTGATGAAGGATACCGCCAGCAGGGGCTTCCATTCCCTGCGCGGAATCTTGCCGATATACCGGCGGCAGGCGGGCAGCACCAAAAGCGCGGCAATCAGCAGGCGCGCGCCAACCATCAGTGCCGGATCGATGACGGCGTAGGCATATTTGGCGGCAATAAAAGAGCTGCTCCAGATAATCAGGGCAAGGATTTGGTAAAACATTTCAACTTATTCGGCTTAAAAACGGTGTTTGTTGGCGGAGGGGCGGATGGGAAGTTTCACACCGGCGGGGCAAAACAAACCGCCTGCCGCGTTCAGACGGCATCCAAAACCATGTGTTTTAAAGCAGGTAGCCTGCTGCGGACGCTGTTCAGCCTGCCTGCATCGATGTCTGCCATAACAACGCCTTCGCCCTCGGGTAATACGTCCAGAACTTCCCCCCACGGATCGACAATCATACTGTGTCCGAACGTGCGCCTGCCGTTTTCGTGCAGCCCACCCTGCGCCGCCGCCACAACATAACATTGGTTTTCGACGGCACGCGTACGCAAAAGCAGCTCCCAGTGCGCCTTGCCCGTCGTATGGGTGAATGCCGCCGGAAGCATCAATACGTCAAACGGCAGCTGGCGGCGGAAAAATTCGGGAAAGCGGACATCGTAACAAATACCTGCCGCCACCGGCACGCCTTCTGCCGACAAGTGCGGCACTTCCCGCCCTGCGCGGATGGTATCGGCTTCGGCATAGCGTTCGCCCAAACCGGAAAAGCCGAAGAGGTGCATTTTGTGGTACAGCCCCGTCCGTTTGCCGTCGCGCCCGTACACCAATAAAGTATTCATGACCTTGCCCGCCTCGGGGCTTTGCAGCGGCACAGTTCCGCCGAACAGCACCACGCCGCACGCTTTCGCCGTTTCCGCCAATGCCGTCTGAAAACGTCCGTTGTCCAAAGGCTCGGCAAGCGCGAGTTTGTCGGCATCGTTTGCGCCCATCAGCACCCAATATTCGGGCAGCAGCACCCAATCCGCACCCTGCTCCGCCGCCCGTGCGACCAGGCGTTTCATGGTGGCGACGTTGGTTTCCGGCGACACGCCCGACACCATCTGCACGGCGGCAACTCTGATTTTGTCCATTTCTTCTCCTTTTTCCTGCCGACCTTGCGGCATATTCCGCCGATACGCTACCATAACGGCAGTTGACGAAAATCTTTACACAAATGCCCATTTTGAACCATATTGCCCTCATCGGCGTCGGGCTGATCGGCGGTTCGTTCGTTCTCGACCTCAAAAGACAGGGACTCGTCCGCACCATTACCGGTATCGACACCGACCGCGACAACCTCGAACGTGCATTGGAACGCGGCGTGATTGACCGGGCTTCCGCCGTCATCAACGCGGACAGTATCGGCGGTGCGGACTTGGTGCTGATTGCCACGCCCGTCGCCTCCGTCCCCGCCGTTTTGACCGCGCTGCGCCCCGTTTTGCCGGAACACACTTGGATTTCCGATGTCGGCAGCACCAAATCTTCGGTCATCGAAGCCTTCCGCCGCTGTCTGCCCGACCGCCTGCACCGCTGCATCGCCGCGCACCCGATTGCCGGTTCGGACAAAAGCGGGGCAGATGCGGCGCAGTACGGCCTGTTCCAAAATAGAAAACTCATCATCACGCCCCACGGCGGCGAAGATTCAGACGGCATCGCATTGATAGAAAACCTGTGGCACGCGGTCGGTGCGGACATTTTCACGATGGACGCGCAAAAACACGATGCAGTTTTCGCCGCCGTCTCCCATATGCCCCACCTGACCGCCTTTGCCTATGTCCACCAGCTTTTCGACCACCCCGACGGAAAGGCGTATCTGAAATTTGCCGCCACGGGCTTTCAGGACTTTACCCGCATCGCTTCCGGCCACCCAGCCGTGTGGGCGGACATCTGCCTTGCCAACAGGGACAACCTGTTGGAGATGATTCGGGGTTTGGGCAGGCAGTTGGACACTTTGGAAACCATCCTGCTGAACCGAGACCGTCCCTCCCTGTACCGCTATTTTGAAGAAGCCAAAGCCACGCGCGACCGCTGGTCTGATGAGAATTGATGTTCAGACGGCATCGCGCCCAAACCGAAACCGCCGCAGACCGAGAATCTGCGGCGGTTTTACTCAACCGGGCCTGCCGTCGGAACGCGGACGGATCAGCCAAGGAATATACTTCCACGCATACAGCAAAAGCGCGATGGCAAACAAAACCGAAGATGTGCGTATACTGTGCGTATAGGCGGTACCGGAAGAAAATACGGCAACCATGCGGACGGCGGTTGCCGCCATCATCAGCCAAAATGCGACCGGAACGGATTTGGGCGGCGGATAAATGGGATTGCCCGTATGACCGAGCGCGGTACGCGCCATCATGCCCAAAGTCAACACGCCGATACCGCCCACACCGATCAGGTGCACGCCCAAATTGAGGAAGGCAGGTTTGAAATAAGACGCGCCGACCGCAATCAGCCCCAATCCGGTAAACAGATAACCGGCAAACAGAATCCACAGCATCGGCTCTTTCAACACGGGCCTATACCACCAACGGTAAACCTGTACGGTAAAAATCACACCTGCCGCAAACGCGAAAACGGCAGACAGCCAAGGTAGCGCGCCGTGCGCCATCAGCATGGCGGTCAACATAGGCAGCCACAGCGAAGCCTGCGCCACCCATTTCGGACTGGGAATCTGCGGCACGTTCAAACGTTTGGACGTAAAAAACGAAATAATCCGCATCCCGATCAGACCGATAAAGCCCGACACCATAATCAGCCCCGACTGCAAACCGCCCAACAGCCCCTCGAAATTGCCGTTGTGCAACTGGACGTGGAACGCCGCGTGCGTACCGCCCAAGACGAACAGCGCGAACACGGCAACATAATTGCGTTGATTCTGCGAACGGATAACGGGCAAAGCCATGCACACCGCGCCGTACCAGAAAAACAGCGTACCGAGTATGCCGCTTGCCGCCGCACCCCAACCCGGGATAAAGACGGCAATCCGCGCAGCCAACCAAAAGGCGGTCAACCCGACCAGAACGCCGCCCCTCGTAGGCGGCTGCCCCGTCCAAGTGGCGACGGCGGTCAGCAGGAAGGCGATGACGACGAGACCGGCATAACCCCAAATCATCTCATGCGCGTGCCAATAGAAACCGGACAGCTCGTGCGTTCCCGTGTAGCCGAAACCCCACAGCAATACGGACAATGCGCCGTACAGTGCCGCCAGCGAATAAAACGGGCGGAACGCCATTGCCCAGACGGGGTGCTTGGTAAATTTCATGTGTGTTCCTTGTTTATCATTAATATATTTGCCGCAAAACGGAATCATGCCGGCAAAAACGGTTCGACGGCGGGAAACAGCTCGCGTTCTTCAAAGCGCGCGTGGTCGCGCAGGGTTGTGGCAAAAGCGGTATTCCACGCCGCGTTACCGTATTCGGGGCTTGCCATCATCTGCCGCAGTTTGGCGTGATCGCCTTCAAAACGGGTTTTCAACTCAAGCGCGATATTTTGCCAAATTGGGGCAAACATGGTTTCTTCTTCACAGAAATGGATTTCCAGTTCGGCAAAATGCAGCTCGAGTTCGGCACGATGGTCTGCCCCGGGCGTCCGCAACAGACGCACGCACAGGGAAAGCGAGTGGTGGTGTTCGCGCGAAAGCCCGACAAGGGCGGAATGTCGTTTCAACGGTTTCATAAATTTAGGTTACAATAACAAATTATCAAACAGTAGCGCGGATGTTTCAGACGGCATACCGCCGCAGACAGGCTGCATTCTACCGCCCCGACGGACAGGGTTTCAACCATTAAGGTATTTTCCGTGAAACTTAAACCGTACCGATAAGAATAACGATCCATACCGAGAAAATCATGTATTTGACACAACATACGGACTACGGGCTGCGCGTCCTTATCTACACTGCCATCAACGACGATGCGCTGGTCAACATCAGTACCATCGCCGTAACCTACGGCATTTCCAAAAGCCATCTGATGAAGGTCGTTACCGCGCTGGTCAAAGGCGGCTTCCTCCACAGCGTGCGCGGAAAAGGCGGCGGCCTGCGGCTTGCCGCACCGCCCGACCGCATCAACATCGGCTCGGTTGTCCGCCACCTCGAACCGATGCAGCTGGTCGAGTGCATGGGCGAGAACAACGAATGCCTGATTACACCATCCTGCCGTCTGACAGGCATACTCGGCGGTGCAATGAAGTCGTTTTTCACGTATCTGGACGGTTTCACGCTCCAAGACCTGCTCAACAAGCCGACCTACGACCTGCTCTACGAACCGAGAATTCCGATTGTAACGCAACATTAAGGCTGAAAAAGGCTGCAAAAATGCCGTCTGAAACACAAACCGCCTCCGGAGGCAGTTCGGTTTCAGACGGCATTTCTTTATTCAGACCAAATTACAGCCCCGCGGCTGCTTTCAATGCAGCAGCTTTGTCGGTGCGTTCCCAAGTGAACTCAGGTTCTTCGCGGCCGAAATGTCCATAAGCGGCGGATTTTCCGTAAATCGGGCGTAAGAGGTCGAGCATTTGGACGATGCCTTTGGGGCGCAGGTCGAAATGTTCGCGAACTAAGGCAATCAGTTTTTCTTCGCTGATTTTGCCTGTGCCGAAAGTGTCGATGGAAATCGAAGTCGGTTCGGCAACGCCGATGGCGTAGGAAACCTGAATCTGACATTGGGTCGCCAAACCGGCGGCTACGATGTTTTTCGCAACATAGCGGCAGGCGTAAGCGGCGGAACGGTCCACTTTGGACGGGTCTTTGCCGGAGAACGCGCCGCCGCCGTGCGGAGCTGCGCCGCCATAGGTATCGACGATGATTTTACGGCCGGTCAAGCCGCAGTCGCCTTGCGGGCCGCCGATAACGAAGCGGCCGGTTGGGTTGATCAGGTATTTGGTTTCGTCGGTCAGCAGTTCAGACGGCAGAACCGGTTTGATGATGTATTCGATAACAGCGTTTTTCAGCTCTTCGTAACCGATAGACGGATCGTGTTGCGTAGAAAGGACGACGGTATCAATGCGTTTTACCTTGCCGGTTTCGCTGTCGTAAACCACGGTCAGTTGGGCTTTGGCATCAGGGCGCAGCCAAGGCAGGCGACCGTCTTTGCGTAATTCGCTTTGACGCTGCATCAGGCGGTGGCTGTAATAGATGGCAAACGGCATCAGGGTAGGGGTTTCGTCGCAGGCGTAGCCGAACATCAAGCCTTGGTCGCCCGCGCCTTGGTTCAGGTCGATGCCTTCGCCTTCGTTCACGCCTTGGGCGATGTCGGGGGATTGTTGGTCGTAGTACACGCCGACCGCGCAGCCGTTGGCATCAAAGCCCAACTCGGACGAGTTGTAGCCGATGCGTTTGATGGTTTCGCGTGCGACTTTGATGTAGTCCACTTGGGCAGTAGTGGTGATTTCGCCTGCCAATACGCACAAGCCTGTGTTGACCAAGGTTTCCGCCGCGACGCGAGCTTTGGGGTCTTGCGCCAAGATGGCATCCAAAATCGCATCGGATACTTGGTCGGCAACTTTATCCGGATGGCCTTCGGATACCGATTCGGAAGTAAACAGATATTCGCTCATTGCTATTCTTTCATTAAAAACAGGCTGCTGTGTTTTCAGACGGCCTTTTATTTCGGACAGCGGAAATCATAACAAAAACTCCGCTTTTTCTCTATACAAGTGAGAAACATTCGCACTTGCCTACTGTTTCGGAATCCTGTTGCGCGTTTCTTACAGGCAAAAAAATTCCCGCATTAAGCGGGTTTGGATTGCTCTGGCGAGCCACATCGGTTTTTCAACCGTCCACCTTACCTTTCCATTTGAAAAGCAGGTTGGCATGGAATTCCCAACTCTTAATGCAGCGCGCATCGTAGCAGAAAAGGCATATTGCCGCAATACTTCCCTTTTTCAGACGGCATGTTTCGTTTACAATTCAGGCTGTTTCCCCCTTGCTTCCCCGTTATGCACATCCTACTGACCGCCCTGCTCAAATCCTTTTCCCTGCTACCCCTACCCTTTCTGCACAAATTGGGTGTTTTCCTCGGACATCTGGCGTTTTACCTGCGCAAAGAAGACCGGGAACGTATTATTGCCAATATGCGTCAGGCAGGCATGAATCCCGACCCGAAAACGGTGAAAGCCGTATTTGCGGAAACAGCAAAAAGCGGTTTGGAACTTGCCCTCGCATTTTTCAAAAAACCGGAGGACATCGAAACACTGTTCAAGTCGGTACAGGGTTGGGAATATGTTCAAGAAGCTTTGGACAAACACGAAGGGCTGCTGTTTATCACGCCGCACATCGGCAGCTACGACTTAGGGGGGCGATATATCAGCCAACGGCTGCCATTCCCCTTAACCGCCATGTATAAACCGCCGAAAATTAAAGCAATAGACAAAGTGATGCAGGCAGGCAGGGTTCGCGGCAAAGGAAAAACCGCGCCTACCAGCATACAAGGGGTCAAACAAATCATCAAAGCCCTGCGTTCGGGCGAAGCAACCATCGTCCTGCCCGACCACGTCCCCTCCCCTCAAGAAGGCGGGGAAGGCGTATGGGTGGATTTCTTCGGCAAACCTGCCTATACCATGACGCTGGCGGCAAAATTGGCACACGTCAAAGGCGTGAAAACCCTGTTTTTCTGCTGCGAACGCCTGCCTGGCGGACAAGGTTTCGATTTGCACATCCGCCCCGTCCAAGGGGAATTGAACGGCGACAAAGCCCACGATGCCGCCGTGTTCAACCGCAATGCCGAATATTGGATACGCCGTTTTCCGACGCAGTATCTGTTTATGTACAACCGCTACAAAATGCCGTAACGAAAATAAAAATGCCGTCTGAACAGGTTTCAGACGGCATTTTGTCATCTGACGATTTCCGACAGCGGCCAACGCGGGCGTACATTGAATGCGCCGGCCTCTCTACCCATTTTCAAATGCATTGCACCTGCAAAGGCAATCATTGCGCCGTTGTCCGTGCAATATGCCATCGGCGGAAAAAATACATCGACCTTTTCCTCCCGGTTTTTCGGCCTGCCTTTTTGCACAGGTTCTTGCACCGACAAGCTGCCGAACGTTTCGCGCAGCTTCCAATTCGCACCGACACCACCTGCCACAACCAGTGTCCTGAATCCCGTCTGCAACAGGGCCTTTTTCACTTTTGCCGTCAATACGTCCACAACCGCATCCTGAAATGCGCGGCAAATATCGTTGCGGGTTTGCTCGGGAATGGTTTCCGAACCGTTTGCCTCACGCACTTTTTCAACGGCAGTCAAAACAGCGGTTTTCAAACCTGAAAAACTCATCTGCAAATCGTCGGAATGAATCATCGGGCGTGGAAAAACAAACGCTTCGGGCCTGCCCGATTCCGCAAGTTCCGACAGTTTCGCACCGCCCGGATACGGCAAGCCCAGCAGTTTCGCCGTTTTGTCGAATGCCTCGCCCGCCGCATCATCGACGCTCTCGCCCAAAAGCTCGTAGTCGCCTATGCCCCTGACCGCCATAATCTGCGTATGCCCGCCCGAAACCAACAGCGCGACAAAAGGAAAATCGGGTTTTTCCTCCGCCAACAGCGGCGACAGCAGATGTCCTTCCAAATGATGGACGGGAATAACAGGCTTATCCAACGCTAAAGCCAGGGCATTGGCGTAACTCGACCCCGCCAACAGCGCACCGCCCAAACCGGGGCCTTGGGTGAAGGCAACCGCATCGATGCCGCCATACGGCACGCCGGCCTCCTTCAAGCAGCCTTCCGTCAACGGGACGAGGCGGCGGATATGGTCGCGGCTCGCCAGCTCCGGCACGACCCCGCCGTATTCCGCGTGCATCGCCATCTGCGTGTGCAAATGATGTGCCAACAGACCGTGTTCCGTATCGTAAAGCGCAACGCCTGTTTCGTCGCAAGAAGATTCGATTCCCAATACCAACATAATCCGATACCGTCCGAAAATGAAAAAACCGGCGCGCCCGAAGCGGGAAATGCCGTCTGAAGCCTTCAGACGGCATTGTCGCACCGTATCAAAGCGTTCCGTAAGAATGCAGCCCGCTCAAAAACATATTGACCCCGACAAAGGCAAAGGCAGTGACAAACAGTCCGATTACCGCCCACCAAGCCAACACGCGCCCGCGCCAGCCCGCCACCAGCCGCAAATGCAGCCACACGGCGTAATTCAGCCAAACGATAAACGCCCACGTCTCTTTCGGGTCCCAGCTCCAATAACGCCCCCACGCGTCCGCCGCCCACAGCGCACCCAAAATGGTCGCAATGGTAAAGAACAAAAAGCCGACGGCAATCGCCTTATACATCACCTCGTCAATCAATGCCGACGGCGGCAGCCACAGTTTTCCGCCTTTTTCTTCCGCACGCAGGGAAAACAGCTCGGCAATGCCCAACATCGCGGAAATGCAAAACGCGCCGTAACCGATAAAGTTTGCCGGAACGTGGATTTTCATCCACCAAGACTGGAGCGCGGGAATCAGCGGCTGGATGGTGTGCGCCTCGCGGGACACGCTGTACCACAACACAAAGCCGACGACGACCGCCATAAAGCCGAATACGAATCCGCCCAGTTTTTGCACGGCGAATTTTCTTTCATAATACAAATACATCAGCGCGGTAATCACCAGAAACAGGATGAAGACTTCATAAAGGTTGGAAACCGGAATATGCCCCGCATCGGGACGGAGCAGATAGCTTTCGTGCCAACGTACCAGCAGACCGGTAAAGCCTGCTACGGCAGACACCCATGCAAACACGGTTCCCATACCCAACAGCGTGTTGGTCGGCACATTTTTTACGCTTGCCAAAACCGCGCCCGAAATATAGGCAAACAGGGCGAAAAAGACGAATGCACACTGCCACATAATCGCCGACTGGCTGCTGAGGAAATACCGCAGCAGGAAACCGTCTGCCGATTTGATGTTGCCGCCGTACAAACCGACGGCAGCATAAGCAAGCAATACGCCCAAAGGGATAAATCCGCGCATCGGCTTGAAAAACCAGCCCAAAAACACGGCAATACCGGCACTTGCCCACAGAATGGCCGTTTCGTAAACATCCAGCCGGATACCGAAACGCGCCTGAACAAACACCGCCCCCCCGAACACCGACAGGGCAAACAGCCAATCCGGGGCATTCAGGTTGCGGATAAAGGATTTTTCAAGCAGGAGCTCGTGTTCGGGCAGGGTTTTAATGTGTTGCGTCATAATTCAAATCCTTACCGAGCCGTTGCAGACTCTCGACGTGTTTTGGAAACTCTTTTTGCACATCCCGTTCGCTGCGGGCGGAAGACATAGCAAAGCGGATTTTGCCGTCTGAAAACAACAGCCACGCCCGCTTTTCGCGTATATAAAACATAAATACCGTACCCAATACCAACAGCACCGAGCCGAAATAAACCAAAACCGCGCCCGGCGAGCGGGTCATCTGCAAACCTGAGGAACGCACTTCCGAAAACCCGTCAAGTTGCAGCAGCATAGGGGCGGGATATTCCGTCAATCCCGTGTATGCATCCATACTGTGCAGCAGGAAACGGTTCCGCGCTTCATCCTGCTGCCATTCGGGCAAGCCGTACCGGCGTATGGCCTCATCCAAAGCGGCGTTCATCACGCCGTAAAGCATTTCGTAGAAATAGCCCTGCATCTTATCCTGCTGCTCTTTCGGGATATTGGACGTAATAAATTCGTCCAATCCCAAATAGCCTTTTTGTGCAAAGATGTTCAGCGTGTTTTCCGCCGCCAGCATGAATTGTTCGCGGATTTCGGCAGGTGCGTCTTTGGTTGCGTCGGCAACCAGACGTTTGCGCCCTTCCCCATCTTTCAAAAACTCGCGCAATGCCATGAAAGTGTCCGCTTTCCCTTGTTTGTCCAAAGGAATACGCAGCCAGCGATATTGCTGTTGCAAACCGCTGCGCGTGCCGGTCAGCCAAAAATAATCTTTGTCCTGCAAAATCGGCAGCATATAGTTTTTATATTCGACCGCCTGCCCTGCCGCATCACGGATGCGGTACACGATGGAAGGACCGATATTGGTGTATTTTTTACCTTCCTGAGTAACGGCGCGGACATCGTTCAGCGTGGATTTCAAGCTTTTTTCCCGTTCCGCGCCCTCGCTCATGTCCTCCACATTCATAGAGGTAAACTGATCGAACTCAAGACGATATTTGTGTTTGCCAATTTCCAACGGAAACTGCCGCATGGATGTTGCCTTCAACACGACAGGCTCGCGCGAAGCATCACCCAAATTCCACGCCTTGAATGTCAAATCCGAACCGCCGTCGGCAAAACTCGCCTGATAAATCGTGATGCCGTGCAAAGTCAAAGGATGGTTCACGCGAATGGTCCGCTCGAGTTTCTCACCGGTTGCCTTGTCCGTTACTTCAATATCACTGGCAAAATCGCGCGGCATACCGGTATTGTAAAAGTCGATATGAAATTTTTTCAGTTTGACTTCAAAAGGCAAGTCCTGAACCAACATCCCGTTGTCAGCATTAAGGAAAACCACATCCGCACTTTGCCCTTCGGAAATATTGACGTTGCCCCTAAATGAGAGATTGGACGCACCCAAAATACTTTCGGGCTTGAAATCCTTAGCATAAACCGCCTGATTGTCCGGAACAATCCGACCGGTCAGCATACCCAGTTTCAACAGCAGGTTACTGTCTATCAGCCCACCCAGGCAAATGACAATCAAAGCAATATGGGCAAAGATATAGCCCCATTTGTTCATCGTGCCTTTTTTGGCGGCAATCAGAACCGACCCGTCCTCACGGCTGACGGTTTTTCCCTGAAAACCCTGCACCTCCAAATAACGTTTGGCAACTTCGGGCGCAATTTTTACATCCAACAGCGAAGAATGGCGCATCGCCGCCAAAGATTTTTCTTTAACCTTTTCCCGAAAAGACTTCATTTCGCGCCAGAACGGCGGCACATTGCGAATCAGGCACAAACTGGTTGAGATGACCAAAAAGAGCATAATGACAACGAACCATGCCGAAGCATAGACATCATACAGTCCCAGAAAACCAAAAATCTGCACCCAAAACGGTCCGAATTTGACCAAATAATCTGTCTGCGGCTGGTTTTGCTGTAACACCGTGCCGATAACCGATGCAATACCCAGCAGACTGAGCAAGGCGACCGCAAAACGCATCGAACTGAAAAAAGCGAACCACGGATGTAAAAGAAGCGGGGTAGATCTACGGGATTTACTCATTGTGTGTTTCTTCCGCAATCAGGAATATAGAAGACGGAATCGGACAATAAAGGACACTCTGCTCCGATTCTACTGTCTTGATGCCTTTTATTTCAAGACTATAAAGATGGTTTATATCAATCCTAACAAATGCGATTTAGAAAACTTATCGCAAAATTGTCTGAAGCCGTCTGAAAACCTTTTCAGACGGCTTCTGAAGCAGACCCTTGGATGATTAACGCAAACCCTGGATAAAGTTAGCAACTGCTTTTAAATCTTCTTCGGACATTCGGTTTGCAATATCCGCCATAATGGCATTTTTGCGCTGACCGGATTTATAAGCGTTCATCTGGTCGATAATATATGCCTGATGTTGTCCTCCCAAGCGCGGATAAGCCTGAATTTCACTCCCCCCCCCGGGCATACCTGCACCGCTCGGACCGTGGCAGGACATACACGCCGGCAATTTTTTATCGCTCAAACCGCCGCGATAGATTTTCGCGCCCAATTCGGGATTTTCCTTAGGATTGGCTTCGCCGGATTTGGGCTGCTGTTTGGCATAGAATGCGGATACATTCAAAATATCCTGATCGCTCAAATTCATTACCATCGGTTTCATCACAGCTGCCGACCCGTGGGTGCGTTTGCCGTCGCGGATACCGATAGTTTGATGATAGATGTAAGCAGTATGCTGTGCCGCCAAACGCGGATACATCGCAATGCCGCTGTTACCGTCTGCTGCATGGCAAGCCGCACAAACCGTTGCGGCAACCTGTTTGCCTTTTTCCACGTCTGCTTTGGGAGATGCGGAAACCGCACCGGCAGCCAAAACAAAGGCCAATAAAGTCAATCGTTTCATGGAGTGCTCCTGATTACAGCATTGGATAACGCAACAATGCTCTTTTTATATTCAAATACGGGATTTTTAATCCGATTAAAACCGATGATTCTGCAAACGTGATATTCTATACTAAATTTACATTAAATTACTACTGTGTTTCACATAAAACCAACCGCATATTTTTGCTGTCGGTCAAACGGCGGCAGAAAACAAGGATATGTCCATGAACCTTTTTCAAAACGCCAAATTCTTCACAACGGTAAACCATCTCAAAGACCTGCCGGACACATCGCTCGAAATTGCCTTTGTCGGCAGGAGCAATGCCGGAAAATCCAGTGCCATCAATACCCTGACCAACCATGTCCGTCTTGCCTACGTTTCAAAAACACCGGGACGGACGCAGCATATCAACTTTTTCGAGCTGCAAAACGGCAATTTTATGGTCGATTTGCCCGGCTACGGTTATGCCCAAGTCCCCGAAGCGGTACGCGCACATTGGGTCAATCTGCTCGGCGACTACCTCCGCCATCGGAAACAGCTTATCGGTCTGATTCTGATTATGGATGCCCGCCATCCTTTAAAAGAACTCGACATCCGTATGCTGGACTTTTTCCACACCACAGGCCGGCCGGTTCACATCCTGCTGTCAAAAGCCGACAAATTATCCAAAAGCGAACAGATAAAAACCCTGTCCCAAGTCAAAAAACTGCTCAAACCTTATTCCGACAGGCAAAACATCAGCGTACAGCTGTTTTCCAGCCTGAAAAAACAAGGTATTGACGAAGTCAACCGAACTGTCGGAAGCTGGTTTGACGCAGCAGATGCCACCGCTTCCTCTCCAGAGGAAGACTGAACCCATTATACGGAAACCGTATTTCCCCCACTTGACCGACCGCAAACATTTAAAAAATTGCCACTGCCAAATCTAAAATGCCGTCTGAAAGACTTTTCAGACGGCATTTCGCGGAGTCTTTAAAACAGAGAATCCAACTGCTGCTGTTTGGAATCCGTATTGCTCGGAAGCGCCGGCGTTTCCTGTACATCCTGACGCGTTTCGTCAGACCTTCCCTGCTGTTCTTTTTCTACTGCCGCTTCATCATCTTCTCTTGCCCGTCGGGAAGGTTGCGGCGCAATACCGCTGTTGTCCAGCATCAAGCCTGGATCGGTTACCATACGTTCTTTCATATAGTATTCGCCATTGCTGCTGACCACACCCTCAGGCATTTTCATCCCTTTGCCCTGCTTTCCTTTCAACGCAAAACGCATATAGTCCACCCAAACCGGCACCGCAATCGTACCGCCGTAGCCGGCACGCCCCATACTCTTAGGTTTGTCGAAGCCGATATATACGGCAGTAACCACATCAGGGTTAAACCCGACAAACCACGCATCCTTATTGTCATTGGTCGTACCCGTTTTACCGGCAATATCCGTTCTTCCCAACGCAGCTGCCCCCCTTGCCGTACCGACACGGACCACATCCTGCATAATCTTATACATAATATAGGCATTGCGCGGATCGATTGCCTGAGGCGCATTTTGCCCGGCCACCAAAGGTTGCATTTGGGCACGCAACCTGCCGTCTCTGTCATAAATCTTATCGATCACGTGCGAAGAAACCCTATATCCGCCGTTCGCAAATACGCTATATGCCTCCGCTATCCTCAACGGTGTCGTCTCGCCCGTACCTAAAGCCATAGACAGGCTGACAGGCAGCTCGGACGGTTTGAAGCCGAAACGCCGGATATACTGTTGCGCGTAACCGACACCGATAGACATCAAAATACGGATGGAAACCATATTCTTGGAAGCTGTCAGAGCCTGCCTTAAAGTGATATATCCCGAATATCTGCCGTCTGAATTTTTAGGTGTCCAAACCGAACCGTTCGGCCCTTTCCCCGGCAGGGAAATCGGCGCATCGTTAACCATTGTGGACGCGGTCATACCCTTAGATAATGCCGCCGAATAGACAAACGGCTTAAAGGTCGAACCCGGCTGCCGCATTGCCTGAACGGCACGATTGAATGTTTTGCTGTGAAAATCATAACCGCCGACCAGCGCGCGCACCGCCCCGGTTTTCGCATCCAGCGAAACCAAAGCACCTTGCAGGAGCGGCTCTTGAACCACCGCCCAACGCCCGCCATTGTTTTTGACACGGATGACCGCGCCCCTGCGGATACGATCCTCACCCATTTTCTCATTATCGACCGCGCGGGCCGCAAAACCCAAGGCACGCCTGTCAAGCGTAACCCGCCTGCCGCCGGGAAGCTGTATGACGACATTTTTCTTTTTAGTAACATCCAACACAACGGCGGGAATCATTTTATCGACGGTATAGAGTCCCGACAGATACTGGCTGACAGTCTCCTCGACATCTTCACTCTTACTCAAATCGATATAGTTTTCCGCACCGCGGTAGCTGCTGCCGCGATCGAAATTCCGTAGAGCCTTGCGCAATGCCTCAGTTGCCACCTTCTGATGATCGGTGCGGACCGTGGTATAAACCTTAAAACCCTGCGTATAGGCATCTTCACCGTATTTCTCATACAGTTCCTGACGCACCATTTCCGCCACATATAAAGCACTCTGATCGATTTTCTGAACAAACCGCTCGTAATGCAGCTCCTCATTCAACGCCTGATCGCGCTGTTGCACGGTAATCATCTTCTCCTCGAGCATATTGTTCAAAATATACTTCTGGCGCAACTTGGCACGTTCCGGATTAACAATCGGATTATAGGCAGACGGAGCCTTGGGCAGTCCCGCAAGCATGGCAGCTTCCGCCAAAGTCAAATCTTGGACATTCTTATTGAAATAGATTTGCGCGGCAGATGCAAAACCATAGGCGCGCTGACCGAGGTAAATCTGATTGAAATACAACTCGAGGATTTTGTCTTTGCTTAAAGACTGCTCGATCTTATAGGCAAGCAACGCCTCATTGAATTTGCGTGTGAACGTTTTTTCACTGCTCAAATAAAAATTTTTCGCCACCTGCTGTGTAATCGTACTCGCACCCGACTGCACGCTGCCGGACACGACATTGCCGACGGCAGCGCGGGCAACACCCCAAACATCCACCCCCCAATGCCGGTAAAAGCGTTTGTCCTCGGCGGCGATAACCGCATTCCGCAACACCTCGGGGAAATCGCCGATTTTTGTAAATTCGCGCCGCTGCTCCCCATACATACCGATGACTTCTCCATCCGCCGAATAAATAGTCAACGGCATTTTAGGCTGGTAATGCTGCAAAGAATCCAAAGACGGCAGTTTCGGATACGTTACCAAAATAGCAATGGCAACCAGCCCCACTCCAAATACACATAATCCAAAAACCAAACCAAAACAGGTAGTTATAATCTTTTTAATCATAGCTGAATGATAATTTACCATTATCGGTATTAAATAAAGTAAAATAGCAGCCGATTTCTACAAAGCACAGTTTCAACGTGTAAAAAACAAGAAATCCATTACGGATACCGAAACGGTTACTCACTGTACAAATAAAGTAGGAACTTCATCATGCGCTTGTTTAACAGCTTGAAAAACCCTAAAAAAACAGATGCCAAGCCCCAAAAGAAATCCTCAGGGCTCAATAACCGCACGGCAATCGGCGTCGACATCGACCAACATTCCATCAAAATGGTCCAATTGTCAGGACGTAGTTTAAACCAAATCCAATTGGAAAAATACATTATTGTCAAACTGCCGAAAAATATTGTCCAAGGCAACAAAGTTCAAAATTACGATCAACTTGTTACATATTTGCAACAAGCCTATTCCGAACTGGGTGCTTCGTGCAAAAACATCATCGCATCCGTCCCGCAAAATCTGACAACCATCGAACAATTGACCTACACGGCCAAAGATGCGGAATTAGATCTGCAGGGGTTCGTGGAGTCCTCCATCTCCGAAGTCAGCTCAATATCGCTCGAAGAAGCCAATTACGACTATCAGGTCTTGTCCCAATCGGCCGCCGGCGAAGCTGTTTTGGCCGTTGCATCGAGAAAGGATGAAATCGAACCCCTGATTGACGCATTCAACGCCGCCGGTATGAAATTATCCGCGCTTGATGTGGACATTTTCGGGCAATACAACGCCTACGCGCTGTGGATAAACCATTTCGCCCCCGAACTTGCAGCCGAAAAAGTCGCCATTTTCGGCGTATATGCCGCACAAACCTACGCCTTGGTCATCCAAGACGGAAAAATCCTATACAAACAGGAAACCTCCGTCAGCGAAGAACAGCTCAACCAACTCATCCAGCGCACCTATCAGGTGACAGAAGAAAAAGCGGAAGAAATCATCAACTCCCCGCAAAAACCTTCCGATTACCAAGAAAGAGTGGCAGACCATTTCAACCAGCAGATTACCCAAGAAATACAAAGGGTCTTGCAGTTTTATTACACCACGCAGACCGCAGACGATATGACCGACATCAAGCATATCCTACTGACGGGGGAAGCGGTGCGCCAGGAAGGCATCGCCCAAACCGTCGCCTCGCAAACCAATGCGGATGTACAATGCGTCCATCCCGCACGTTATTTTGCGGACGACCTCAAAACAGACAAACAACAATTCGAACTTGATGCGCCGACACTGACCAGGGCGTTCGGTTTGGCGGTACGGGGATTATAATTATGAACAATTTAATCAAAATCAACCTCCTCCCCTACAGGGAAGAGATGGACAAGCGCAAACAGCAGCAGTTTAAAATGCTGATGTACGGCGCCGTGCTGACGGGCGTTGCCGCCGTTGCGGCAACCTACCTGTTTATCGACAACATGATCAATAACCAGTCGGAAAGAAACACGCTGCTGGAAACCTCCATCGCACACTTGGATACCGAGCTGTCAGAAATACAAAAGCTCAAACAGGAAAAAGATGCCTTCCTGATTAAGAAAAACAAAATCGAGGAACTCCAACTCAAACGCCTCCAAGCCGCAAAAATCCTCGACAGCCTGAATGAGGCCGTCCCCGAAAGCACCTACCTGACCTCGCTGGATGCCGTTACCGCCGACTCTTACCGGCTCAACGGCAGGACATCCAGCGACAACCGCGTTGCCGCCATGATGAGGGCGATGCCTAATACCGGCATATTCAAGCAACCCGAATTGTTAAGCATCAAGAAAAACAATTCGTATCAAGAATTTACCCTTCAGGCAACATTACAACCTATCGTAAAGGCGGCCGAATCCAAAGAGAATCCGGCTTCGGGAAATGCACAGGAGGCAAACTGAATGGCTTCTAAATCATCTAAAACCAACTTGGATCTCAACAATCTTCACCTGCTCAACCTTCCTGCCAGGCTTTTTATCGCCCTGCTGGTCGTTGCCGCCATGCTGGGGCTCGGTTATGCCGGATTGTTCAAAAGCCAGATGGAATCCCTTGAGGAATATGAAGCAAAAGAAACCGAACTGAAAAACACCTACAAACAGAAAAGTATCGACGCGGCCAGTTTGGACAACCTGAAAGAAGAGCTTGCCTCCATCCGATCCGCCTTCAACATTATGCTGAAACAGCTTCCGACCGATTCCGAAATTCCCAATCTGGTTCAAGAGCTTCATCAGGCGGGTTCGAGCAACGGCCTGCGCTTGGACAGCGTCATACCGCAGCCGCCTGTTGACGACGGCCCGATACAAAGGCTGCCCTATTCCATTTCCATTACCGGAAACTACAATCAAATCAACCAGTTCACGCGCGATGTCGGCAGCCTTTCGCGGATTATCACCCTTGAATCGCTCAAAATCACCCAATCCTCCGAAAACGGAGGGGGGGCGGACGGCAAAAGCAACATCCTGAACCTCAGCGCCATTGCCACTACCTATAAGGCAAAATCCATAGAAGAACTTGCCGCACAACAGCAGGCTGCAGAAGCGGCACAAAATGCCGAACAAAAATAACTTATGTTAGGGAAACCATGAAATATTACGCCTTATTCATCAGCCTTGCCACCCTATCTGCCTGTTCCCAAGATGCTGAAGACCTGAACGGGTGGATGGCTCAGACACAGCAGGAAGCCAAAGCAGGAATCATACCTTTCCAAGCTCCGACCCTGCCGGTCGCGCCGGTATACAGCCCCCCTCAGACGACAGGACCCAACGCTTTCGATTTCCACCGAATGGAAGCCGCCAAAAAAGGGGGTAACGCCCCCGACACCAAGCGTATTAAAGAAACGCTGGAAAAATTCAGCTTGGAAAACATACGCTATGTCGGCATTGTGAAGTCCGGTCAGAAAGTATCCGGCTTCGTTGAAGCCGACGGTTATGTCTACACAGTCGGCATCGGCAACTATTTGGGGCAAAATTACGGTAAAATCCAAAGCATTACCGACGACAGCATCGTTTTGAACGAATTAATCGAAGACGGTACGGGCAACTGGGTTTCCCGCAGGGCGGAACTGCCTCTGAACGCTTCCGACAAAAACACCGAACAAGCGGCAGCACCCGCCGCAGAACAAAATTAAGAAGGGGATTAATCCATATGAATACCAAACTGACAAAAATCATTTCCGGCCTGTTTGTCGCAACCGCCGCCTTTCAGACGGCATCGGCAGGAAACATTACAGACATCAAAGTCTCCTCCCTGCCCAACAAACAGAAAATCATCAAAGTCAGCTTTGACAAAGAAGTTGTCAACCCGACCGGCTTCATAACCTCCTCACCGGCCCGCATCGCCTTGGACTTTGAACAAACCGGCATTTCCATGGATCAACAGGTACTCGAATATGCCGACCCTCTGTTGAGCAAAATCAGTGCCGCACAAAACAGCAGCCGTGCGCGTCTGGTTCTGAATCTGAACAAACCGGGCCAATACAATACCGAAGTACGCGGAAATGAAGTTTGGATTCTCATCAACGAATCGGACGATACCACATCCGCCCCCACCCGCCCCGCCGTAAAAGCCGCGCCTGCCGCACCGGCAAAACAACAGGCTGCCGCACCGTTTACCGAGTCCGTAGTATCCGTATCCGCCCCGTTCAACCCCGCAACACAACAAACGGCAGCTGTACAGGCAAAACAAACCAATATCGATTTCCGCAAAGACGGCAAAAATGCCGGCATTATCGAATTGGCGGCATTGGGCTTTGCCGGGCAGCCCGACATCAGCCAACAGCGCGACCACATCATCGTTACGCTGAAAAACCATACCCTGCCGACCGCGCTCCAACGCAGTTTGGATGTGGCAGACTTCAAAACACCGGTTCAAAAGGTTACGCTGAAACGCTTCAATAACGACACCCAGCTGATTATCACAACAGCCGGCAACTGGGAACTCGTCAACAAATCCGCCGCGCCCGGATACTTTACCTTCCAAGTCCTGCCGAAAAAACAAAACCTCGAGTCGGGCGGCGTGAACAATGCGCCCAAAACCTTCAAAGGCCGGAAAATCTCCCTTGACTTCCAAGATGTCGAAGTCCGCACCATCCTGCAGATTTTGGCAAAAGAATCCGGGATGAACATTGTTGCCAGCGATTCCGTCAACGGCAAAATGACCCTCTCCCTCAAAGACGTACCTTGGGATCAGGCTTTGGATTTGGTTATGCAGGCGCGCAACCTCGATATGCGCCAGCAAGGGAACATCGTCAACATCGCGCCCCGCGACGAGCTGCTTGCCAAAGACAAAGCCCTCTTACAGGCAGAAAAAGACATTGCCGATCTGGGTGCGCTGTATTCCCAAAACTTCCAGTTGAAATACAAAAACGTAGAAGAATTCCGCAGCATCCTGCGTTTGGACAATGCCGACACGACCGGAAACCGCAACACGCTTATCAGCGGCAGGGGCAGCGTGCTGATCGATCCCGCCACCAACACCCTGATTGTTACCGACACCCGCAGCGTCATCGAAAAATTCCGCAAACTGATTGACGAATTGGACGTGCCCGCGCAACAAGTGATGATTGAGGCGCGTATCGTCGAAGCGGCAGACGGCTTCTCGCGCGATTTGGGCGTTAAGTTCGGCGCGACAGGCAAGAAAAAACTGAAAGATGCAGACCGCGCATTTGGCTGGGGTGTGAACTCGGGTTTTGAAGGCGGCGACGGCAAATGGTCTGCCCAAACCAGCATCAACCTGCCGGTTGCCGCTGCCGCAAACAGCATTTCGCTGGTGCGCGCGATTTCCTCCGGCGCGTTGAATTTGGAATTGTCCGCATCCGAGTCGCTTTCAAAAACCAAAACGCTTGCCAATCCGCGCGTACTGACCCAAAACCGGAAAGAAGCCAAAATCGAATCCGGTACGGAAATCCCCTTCCAAGACACTTCAAGTTCGGGTGGCAGCAGCAGCACGACCACAACCTTCAAAAAAGCCGTATTGGGGCTGACCGTTACGCCGAACATCACGCCCGACGGGCAAATCATTATGACCGTCAAAATCAATAAAGACACACCTGTCGACTGTACCGTAAAAGATGAGACGACCAAGTGTATCCAAACCAAAAACCTGAATACGCAGGCTATGGTTGAAAACGGCGGCACTTTGATTGTAGGCGGCATTTATGAAGAAGAGAACGGCAATACGCTGACCAAAGTCCCCCTGTTGGGCGACATCCCCGTTATCGGCAACCTCTTTAAAACACGCGGGAAAAGCACCAACCGCCGCGAACTGCTGATTTTCATTACCCCGAGGATTATGGATACGGCCGGCAACAGCCTGCGCTATTGATGCGGCAAAATAAGGGCATATGTTTTATGGCATATGCCCTTTCTTTATGCTTTTGCCGCGCCCAAAATGCCGTCATTCCCGCTCAGGTGGGAATCCAACTTGTCCGGTTTCGCTTGTTTTTCGTCTCGTAACTTTTGAGCCGTCATTCCCGCGAAAGCGGAAATCCGGTCTCTTCAGTTTCGGTCATTTCCGATAAATTCCTGTTGCTTTTCATTTCTAGATTCCCACTTTCGTGGGAATGACGGCGGAAGGGATAAATCCTCACAATCCAAAGCCTCATCATTTCCACAAAAAACAGCAACCCGAAACACCCCGTCATTCCCGCGCAGGCGGGAATCTAGGTCTTTAAACTTCGGTTTTTTCCGATAAATTCTTGCCTCATTGAAATTCTAGATTCCCGCTTTCGCGGGAATGACGGGATATGGGTTTCCGTGCGGACGTGTTCGGATTTCCGCCTGCGCGGGAATGACGATTAGGGCATTCCTGACGATTCATCGAGCCGTAGGGTGGGCTTCAGCCCACCAATTTCACCGCATCAAGGGTTTTGGGGAATAGGCGTGATTCGGCGGTTTCGGTTTTCGGCGGAGTTGGTTGAAATCGGTGGGCTGAAGCCCACCCTACAGTCCACCCTACAACCCATCTTACGCATCCGCCTTACGCATTTATCCTGCGCCTGCCGAAATGCCGTCATTCCCGCGCAGGCGGGAATGACGGATTTTAGGTTGCTGTTCTTTGTTTTCTGTTTTTGCGGGAATCCGTTTTTTTGATCGGCTGTGTTTGAATATAGTATTGATAAACATATTATCTTCAATATATTCAATTGGATAATTGTTTACCTAAGCAAAGATAATTGCCTTTTCCTGACAAATAAGTGAAATCAACGGATTGTCAAAACACAGCCTGAAATAAAAAACCTCCCTGATTTCTTTTATTTTTCCTTAAAATCAGAAAGATTCGGGATGGTCGGGTTATTTTTCCAAACGTACCGCCGCCCTGCCGATTTCGTATAAAATCCTGCCGTAACCCGACAAGCCCGAACCCTGCCGCCCCGAAAGGCGGGGTGTCAAACATTAAGGAACCGTGATGAAAAACTTTAACGACAAACTCATCCTCATCGGACTGATGGGCGCGGGCAAAACCACGCTGGGCCGGCAAATGGCGCAGCGGCTGGATTACCGTTTTTACGACAGCGATCACGAAATCGCCGCAGCGGCGGGCGTTCCCATCCCCACCATATTTGAAATGGAAGGCGAACAGGGATTCCGTTCGCGCGAAACCGCCATACTCAGAAAACTGATTGTCCTGCCGCATATCGTCCTGTCCACCGGCGGCGGCGCGGTGTTAAAAGAAGAAAACCGCGCCCTTATCCGCAAAAGCGGCACAGTCGTCTATCTGCACGCGCAACCTGAGACGCTCCTCGAACGGACGCGCTGCGACAGTAGCCGCCCCCTTTTACAAGTTGCCGATCCCTTAGGCAGATTGCGCGAACTCTATACCGCACGCGACCCGCTTTACAGGCAAACCGCCGACTTCACCGTCGAATCGGGAAACTGCCGGGAAACCGTGCAAACCCTGCTCAAACGCTTATCCAGATAAACCGGCATATGCGCCGCGCCCAAAAAACCAAACCGCGCCCCGCCCGGCGGGCCGGCGGTTCAAACTTTAAGGAACAACAATGAAAACACTGACCGTACACGCACCTTCGCACACCTACCCTATCTTTATCGGCAACGGACTGCTGCCGCAGGCGGGCAGCCTGCTCCAACCGCATTTGGGCAAACGCACCGCCATCATCACCAACGAAACCGTCGCCCCACTCTACCTCGGCACGCTTCAGACGGCATTGGATGCGGCAGGCGTATCCCATTTCAGCATCATCCTGCCCGACGGCGAGGCGCACAAAAACTGGCAGACGCTCAACCTCATCTTTGACGGGCTGATGCAAAACCGCGCCGAACGCAAAACCACGCTCATCGCACTGGGCGGCGGCGTGATTGGCGACATGGTCGGCTTTGCCGCCGCCACCTACCAGCGCGGCGCACCGTTCGTTCAAATACCGACCACGCTGTTGAGTCAGGTCGATTCCTCCGTCGGCGGCAAAACCGCCATCAATCACCCGCTCGGCAAAAATATGATCGGCGCGTTCTACCAGCCGCAAGCCGTACTTGCCGACTTGGACACGCTGCACACCCTGCCCGCCCGCGAACTGTCCGCCGGTATGGCGGAAGTCATTAAATACGGCACGCTCGGCGACATCGGTTTTTTTGAATGGCTGGAACAGCATATGCCCGAACTGATGACGCTCGATCGGGAAAAACTCGCCCAAGCCGTGTACCGCTGCTGTCAGATGAAGGCAGACATCGTCGCCCAAGACGAAACCGAACAAGGCATACGCGCATGGCTCAACCTCGGACACACCTTCGGACACGCCATCGAGGCGGAAATGGGTTACGGCGTATGGCTGCACGGCGAGGCCGTTGCCGCCGGCTGCGTGTTGGCGGCGCGTTTGTCCGAACAACTGGGCAAAACCTCCGCCGCAGATACCGCGCGGCTCGCCGCCCTGCTCGAAGCCGCCGGACTGCCGTCCGCACCGCCCGTGTTTGCCTTTGAAAAATGGCTCGAACATATGAGCCACGACAAAAAAGTCAGCGGCGGCGTGATGCGCTTTATCGGTCTGAACCGGCTGGGCGAAGCCGTCATCACCGAAATTACCGACACGGACATCCTCCGCCGCACCCTGCAACCGTATCTCTGATCAGCCATACCGATGCCGTCTGAAGGGCGTTCAGACGGCATCGGCTTTACCGGTGTGCTGCCGCGCGGGTTTGACGCACGATGATGACTTTCCATCATCATTCTCCACGAAAGCGGGCATCTGGTTATTCCATATCGCAGGGATTTATCCGGAATAACGACAATCCGTCCGCCGTCATTTCCGCGCAGATGGAAATCCGGAAATTCAAAATCACTGGAATTTATCCGGAATAACAGCAACCCTGTCGCCGTCATTCCCGCAAAAGCGGGAATCCAGTCCGTTCCGTTTCGGTCATTTCCGATAAATTCCTGTTGCTTTTCATTTCTAGATTCCCACTTTCGTGGGAATGACGGCGGAAGGGTTTTGGTTTTTTCCGATAAATTCTTGAGGCATTGAAATTCCAGATTCCCGCCTGCGCGGGAATGACGGCTCAAAAGTTACGAAACGAAAAACAACCGAACCCCGACAGACCGGATTCCCGCCTGCACGGGAATGACGGAATCTTAAGTTTCCGTCTTTGTTTTCTGTTTTCGCGGGAATAATAGGGAACAAGCCGTATTTCAGACGGCATTTTCGGTTCGGGGTATAATCCGAATACTTGCGACCATCTGAATCATTTGGACAAACTATGTGTCAACTGCTGGGCATGAACTGCAATACGCCGACCGATATTATGTTTTCCTTTGAAGGCTTCCGCCGCAGGGGCGGCATTACCGACCATCATGCCGACGGTTTCGGCATCGGCTTTTTCGAAGGCAAAGGCGTGCGCCTGTTCCATGACGACAAGCCGAGTGCAAATTCCCCCGTCGCCGACCTCGTACGCGCCTACCAAATCAAATCGGAAAACGTCGTCGCCCATATCCGCAAAGCATCGCAAGGACAAACCTCGCTGGCGAACACTCATCCCTTTATGCGCGAAATGTGGGGCGGCTACTGGCTGTTTGCCCACAACGGGCATTTGGTCGATTTTTTTCCCGAACAGGGCGAATTTTTCCACCCCGTCGGCACAACCGATTCCGAACGCGCGTTCTGCCACATCCTCAACCGCCTGCGCACCCGCTTTGCCGTCCGTCCCGACGACGACACGCTGTTTGACGCGATTGCGGGGCTGACGCACGAAATCCGCAAGTTCGGGCTGTTTAACTTTATGCTTTCAGACGGCATTTCCCTGTTTGCCCACGCCAGCACGCTGCTGCACTACATCGTCCGCCAAGCCCCGTTCGGCAAGGCACGCCTGCTCGACGACGATGTAATGGTCGATTTTGCCGAAGTAACCACGCCGGACGACCGCGTTGCCGTTATCGCCACCCTGCCGCTGACCCGCGACGAATCATGGTCCCAACTTGCCGTGAACGAACTGGTCATGTTCCGCGAAGGCAAAATTATTTTAAACGACCGACCCCGTAACCCCGTCTATATGAGTGCCGAAGAAGGCCTGGAAATCGCACGCGCAGCCGGCGTATCGGTTTGACGTTCAGACGGCATCAGTGAGGAAATACCATGAAATGCCCGTTTTGCAGCCACCCAGACACCCGAGTTGCCGATTCCCGCCTGATGGAAGAGCGCAATACCGTCCGCCGCCGCCGCCACTGCCCCAGCTGCGGCAAACGCTTCGGCACACTCGAAACCGTCGAACTCAAAATGCCCGCCGTCATCGGTCCGGACAAAAAACGTTCGCCCTTCAATGCACAACGTCTCCGCAACGACCTGACCGCCGCCGCCCGAAAATCCGCCCTGACACCCGAACAGATTGACGAAACCGTCCGCCTGACGGAACACAGGCTCTACACTTCGGGTCTTCGCGACATCCCCTCTGCCGAACTTGCCGACATGGTGCTAAAAGAGCTGCTTGAGCACAACACGGAAGCCGCCGTCCGCTTCGCCGCCCTGCACAAACGCTTCGACAGCACGGAACATTTCGCCTCGTGGCTGGCGCAAGCCGTCAAAACAGGCGGCAAAACCTGATTCTCCCCAACCCATACTGATACGGTATCCCCATGTTTTCGGACACAGATACATCCATGATGCAAAAAGCCCTCGACCTTGCCGCTTTGGGGCGTTTTTCCACTTCGCCCAATCCGCGCGTCGGCTGCGTTATCGCACACGGCAGCCAAATTGTCGGGCAGGGCTTCCACGTCAAAGCGGGCGAACCCCATGCCGAAGTCCACGCCCTGCGTCAGGCGGGCGAAATGGCACAAGGTGCGACCGCCTTTGTTACCCTCGAACCGTGCAGCCATTACGGGCGTACCCCGCCCTGTGCCGAAGCTCTGCTCCGTTCCGGCGTAACACGCGTCGTTGCCGCCATGCGCGACCCCAACCCGCTGGTTGCAGGCAAAGGGCTTGCCCTGCTCGAAGCAGCGGGCATCAAGACGGAATGCGGGCTGCTTGAAAACAAAGCACGCGAACTCAACCGGGGATTTTTATCGCGCATCGAACGCCGCCGCCCCTTCGTCCGCCTCAAATGCGCCGTTTCGCTGGACGGCAAAACCGCGCTTTCAGACGGCAGCAGCTTTTGGATTACCGGCAAAGAAGCGCGTGCCGACGTACAGGTTTTGCGCGCCGAAAGCTGCGCGGTGCTGACCGGCATCGGCACGGTGTTGGCGGACAATCCCCAACTCAACGTCCGCGACTTCCCAACCCTGCGCCAACCCGCGCGCATCGTGTTAGACAGCCGCCTGCGCCTGCACCCGTACAGCCATTTGGTTACCGACGGACAATCTCCGACCTACATTGCCACCTTGGAACGCGATGAAGACAAACTCCGCCCCTATCGGGAACACGCACACATCCGCATCCTGATGCCGTCTGAAACGGCAGACGGCAAAATCGACCTGCACCACCTGATGCGCCTGCTTGCCGACGAAGGTTTCGGCGAAATCATGGTCGAAGCCGGTTCCCGACTCGCCTCCGCATTTTTGGCGGAAAATTTGGCGGACGAAATCGTCCTGTACCGCTCACCCAAAATCCTCGGCAACGGCAAAGACCTGTTTTCCCTGCCCGAAAACCGCGCCGCCCTTTCCGCAACGCCCTTGTGGACACCCGTTTCAAGCGAAATCCTCGGACACGACATCAAAACCGTGTTCCGAAAAAACGGCAACGCCTTTTAAAGGGTTTGCGCCGTTTCACTATATAATAACGCCGATAAAAAACGGCCCCGTTCAGACCGCCGCCCGCCCGGAAAAGCGCAAACCGGACTGCCGCACCCCGCCGGCAGCCGCGACGGACTGAAAGCCGTCAAATTCCGATCAAAAAAGGCTTCAGACGGCACCGGCGGCATCCCGCCTCCGCCCGGACATCAAAAATGGACACAAAAGAAATCCTCGGCTACGCGGCAGGCTCGATCGGCAGCGCGGTTTTAGCCGTCATCATCCTGCCGCTGCTGTCGTGGTATTTCCCCGCCGACGACATCGGGCGCATCGTGCTGATGCAGACGGCGGCGGGACTGACGGTGTCGGTATTGTGCCTCGGGCTGGATCAGGCATACGTCCGCGAATACTATGCCGCCGCCGACAAAGACACCTTGTTCAAAACCCTGTTCCTGCCGCCGCTGCTGTCTGCCGCCGCGATAGCCGCCCTGCTGCTTTCCCGCCCGTCCCTGCCGTCTGAAATCCTGTTTTCGCTCGACGATGCCGCCGCCGGCATCGGGCTGGTGCTGTTTGAACTGAGCTTCCTGCCCATCCGCTTTCTCTTACTGGTTTTGCGTATGGAAGGACGCGCCCTTGCCTTTTCGTCCGCGCAACTCGTGCCCAAGCTCGCCATCCTGCTGCTGCTGCCGCTGACGGTCGGGCTGCTGCACTTTCCGGCGAACACCGCCGTCCTGACCGCCATTTACGCGCTGGCAAACCTTGCCGCTGCCGCCTTTTTGCTGTTTCAAAACCGATGCCGTCTGAAGGCCGTCCGGCGCGCGCCGTTTTCGCGCCCCGTCCTGCACCGGGGGCTGCGCTACGGCATACCGATCGCACTAAGCAGCATCGCCTATTGGGGGCTGGCATCCGCCGACCGTTTGTTCCTGAAAAAATATGCCGGCCTGGAACAGCTCGGCGTTTATTCGATGGGAATTTCGTTCGGCGGGGCGGCATTATTGTTCCAAAGCATCTTTTCAACGGTCTGGACACCGTATATTTTCCGCGCAATCGAAGAAAACGCCCCGCCCGCCCGTCTCTCGGCAACGGCAGAATCCGCCGCCGCCCTACTTGCCGCCGCCGTCTGCCTGACCGGCATTTTCTCGCCCCTCGCCTCCCTCCTGCTACCGGAAAACTACGCCGCCGTCCGGTTTATCGTCGTATCGTGTATGCTGCCGCCGCTGTTTTGCACGCTGGTAGAAATCAGCGGCATCGGTTTGAACGTCGTCCGCAAAACGCGTCCGATTGCATTTGCCACCTTGGGCGCGCTGGCGGCAAACCTGCTGCTGCTGGGGCTTGCCGTACCGTCCGGCGGCGCGCGCGGCGCGGCGGTTGCCTGTGCCGCCTCATTCTGGTTGTTTTTTGTTTTCAAGACAGAAAGCTCCTGTCGCCTGTGGCAGCCGCTCAAACGCCTGCCGCTTTATATGCACACATTGTTCTGCCTGGCCTCCTCGGCGGCCTACACCTGCTTCGGCACACCGGCAAACTACCCCCTGTTTGCCGGCGTATGGGCGGCATATCTGGCAGGCTGCATCCTGCGCCACCGGAAAGATTTGCACAAACTGTTTCATTATTTGAAAAAACAAGGGTTTCCATTATGAAAATCATCCTGACCACTTCTATGTCGGGCTTGGGCGGCACGGAAACCGCCACCGTCCGCCTCGGGCGGCTGCTCAAACGGCGCGGGCACGACATCATCCTTGCTTCTTCGGACGGGCCTTTTGTCGGAGAGGCGCAAGCATCGGGCATCCGTTGGCAGCCGGTTGATTTTTACCGGGGCGGGCTTGCCGGCTACCTCAAAAGCACCTTTGCCTACGCCCGGATGCTGCGCCGCGAACAACCCGACATCATCGACTGCCAAATGGCGCGCGTCGTTCCAGCCTGCGCCCTTGCCGCCAAAATCGTTTCGCCGAAAACCAAAATCATCTACCACTCGCACGGTTTGGACGCGGCAACCTACCCCAAAATCGCCAAGCTCTTCGACAAGCTGGGCGTGTACATCATCGGCAACTGCAAACACGAGCGCGACAAACTCATCCGCCACGGCTTCCCCGCCGGCCGGATTGCCTACGCCTACAACGCACTCCCCCCCCCCCCCCCCCCCCCCCCC
>NZ_CAUIXH010000019.1:0-40264 GCF_962707005.1 Neisseria basseii
CCCGAGAAAAATAGAAAATCAAAAAAAAACCTAAAATCCGTCATTCCCGCGCAGGCGGGAATCCAATCCGTCCGGTTTCCGTTTTTTTTTTGAATTTCAGGTAACTTCCAAACCGCCATTCCCGCGAAAGCGGGAATCTAGAAACTCAAAGCTGCAAGAATTTATCAAAAATGACTGAAACTCAAAAAACCGGATTCCCGCCGAAAACAGGAATCCGGAGTCTCAGGGTTGGAAAAACCGTTTTTCCCGATAAGTTTCCGTACCGACAGACCTAGATTCCCGCCTGCGCGGGAATGACGATATTTCAGTTTTCTGTTTTGATTTTTTTGTTTTTGCGGGAATGACGATATAGTGGATTAACAAAAATCAGGACAAGGCGACGAAGCCGCAGACAGTACAAATAGTACGGAACCGATTCACTTAGTGCTTCAGCACCTTAGAGAATCGTTCTCTTTGAGCTAAGGCGAGGCAACGCCGTACTGGTTTTTGTTAATCCACTATAAATGACGATATAAGTATTTTTATTTTAATCCGCCATATTAACGCACCCGGCCAAACAGCATAAAGGCACGGGCAGCCCGATTTGGATTGACCTATTTCCCCGACACCCTCGCCATCAGCTCGTCCGCCAAGGCAAGATACGCCTTGGTACCCTTTGCCTGCGCGTCGTAAGCCATCACCGGCATACCGTGGCTCGGCGCTTCCGCAAGGCGGATATTGCGCGGGATGACGGTTTCAAAAAGCAAATCCCCGAAATGGCTGCGCAACTGTTCGCTGACTTCGGCAACCAGCCTGCTGCGGCTGTCGTACATCGTACGCACGATGCCCGTGATGTCCAAATCGGGATTGACCGCCTGACGGATTTTGCGCACGGTCGCAATCAAATCGGAAATCCCCTCAAGCGCGTAATATTCGCACAACATCGGCACAATCACGCCGCCCGCCGCCACCAGCCCGTTAAGCGTCAACAGTGTCAGCGAAGGTGGACAGTCGATCAGGATAAAGTCGTAATCTTCCGCCACTACCTTGAGCGCGTTTTTCAAACGCACTTCCCGGGCGATTTCCTGTACCAGCTCGATTTCCGCGCCGGCCAGCGCGCGGTTCGCACCCAACACGCCGTATCCGCCCTCTTTGCTGCGTACCGCCGCCGACTGCACGTCCGCATCGCCCAATAAGACCTGATAAACGCCGGACTGCAAACTCGCCTTGTCGATACCGCTGCCCGTCGTCGCATTACCCTGCGGATCCAAATCGACCACCAGCACGCGTTTGCCGCGCGATGCCAGCGAAGCCGCCAAATTTACCGTCGTCGTCGTTTTGCCCACACCGCCCTTCTGATTGGCGATGGCAAGGATGTTCACACTCATGTCCCGCCCGTGTCCCGTCTGATGTTGAAAAAAGAAAAACAGTGCGGAATTTTACCTTTATCCGCACAAAAAAGGTATTCATGCCGTCTGAAGCGCGCTCAACGCTTGCTCAGGATAACGATATGGCGTTCCGCATCCAAGCCCGGCACGTCGAGCCTTTGGACTTTTTCGACGCACACATCCTGCGGCAGGCGGTCAATTTCTTCCTGCGGATACACGCCCTTCATCGCCGCCCAGTAGCCGCCGTCTTTCAACAGATGCGCCGTCCAAGACACAAAATCCGCCAGTTCTGCAAACGCACGGCTGGTAACCACATCGGCACGCACGTCCGAAACCGCCTCCACGCGCCCCGACACCACGCGCACATTGTCCAATCCCAACTCGATAACCGCCTGCTGTAAAAAAGCCGTTTTCTTCGTATTCGCATCCAACAGCGTAATCTGCACATCGGGACGGCACACCGCCGCCGGAATGCCGGGCTGGCCGCCGCCCGAACCGACATCCAGCATCGTCTGTGCGCCTTCGATATAGGGCAGCAGCGTCAGGCTGTCCAAAAGATGATGGACAACCATTTTTTCCTCGTCGCGCAGGGCGGTCAGATTGTAGGTTTTGTTCCACTTTTTCAACAAATCCACATAGGCCAAAAGCCTGTCCTGTGCCGCTGCGGAAATATCCAAACCCAATGCGGCGATGCCCGATTGCAGGCGTTCTTTGCGTTCCATATCCCTATCCTGTCCATGTTCAGGCGTAATGTTAACGGAAAAACATGCCGTCTGAAACCGCGTATCGGCGTTTCAGACGGCATTTCCCATTCCAACCTATTTTTTCCTGTGGAACACCACCGGCTGCACCGGCGCGCGCGTCAAGCGTTTGGGCAGCGTCAGCATAGACACCAGCCACACGGCAAACGCATATTCCGACACCGCCTCCCCGCGCAGCCCGCCCAAAGCCTCACTGCCCAACAACAGCTCGAAAATCCAAGCCACCGCTGCTGCCGCGCAAGCCGCCACGCCCGACAGAAACAGCGCGTAACGCAAATACCGCCGCATCATCTTTTTGTACGCCAGTTTCGTCAGACCCGCTGATACAACCACATTCAAAAACGCAAACACGCCATACACAAACCACACCACGCCGTCCCAACCGCCACGCCAGCCGAATCCGCCGCCCGACACCGACACCAGCAACCCCGCCCGTCCAAACGCAAGCGCAAAGGCATCATGCACCGCCAACGCAAACGGCAGCGTCAAAAACACCAGCCCCGCAAACAGAGCCGCATAAGGATATTTCTCGTTCACAAACATTGCCGTCCCCCTCTTCCGAAACAGACCGAATTATATAGTGGATTAACAAAAATCAGGACAAGGCGACGAAGCCGCAGACAGTACAAATAGTACGGAACCGATTCACTCGGTGCTTCAGCACCTTAGAGAATCGTTCTCTTTGAGCTAAGGCGAGGCAACGCCGTACTGGTTTTTGTTAATCCGCTATACCGCGCACTGCCTTGCCGCCCGCCAGAAAAGTTGCACAAACAACCGTTCATATATATCATAACGAAAAACGCCGGTGTAGCTCAGTCGGTAGAGCAGCGCATTCGTAACGCGAAGGTCGGGGGTTCGATTCCCTTCTCCGGCACCAATACCAAGCACAGACCCTCCCTCGGGAAGCCTGTGCTTTTTCACATTTCCGCTTCAGACGGCAACCGATATGAACACCTCGCAACGCAACCGCCTCGTCAGCCGCTGGCTCAACTCCTACGAACGCTACCGCCACCGCCGCCTCATACACGCCGTGCGGCTCGGCGGAGCCGTCCTGTTCGCCACCGCACTCGCCCGGCTGCTCCACCTCCAACACGGCGAATGGATAGGCATGACCGTCTTCGTCGTCCTCGGCATGCTCCAGTTTCAAGGGGCGATTTACTCCAAGGCGGTGGAACGTATGCTCGGCACAGTTATCGGCCTGGGTACGGGTTTGGGCGTCTTATGGCTGAACCAGCATTATTTCCATGACAATCTCCTCTTCTACCTTACCGTCGGCACGGCAAGCGCACTGGCCGGTTGGGCGGCGGTCGGCAAAAACGGTTACGTCCCTATGCTGGCGGGGCTGACGATGTGCATGCTCATCGGCGACAACGGCAGCGAATGGCTCGACAGCGGACTCATGCGCGCCATGAACGTCCTCATCGGCGCGGCCATCGCCATTGCCGCCGCCAAACTGCTGCCGCTGAAATCCACACTGATGTGGCGTTTCATGCTTGCCGACAACCTGACCGACTGCAGCAAAATGATTGCCGAAATCAGCAACGGCAGACGCATGACCCGCGAACGCCTCGAGGAGAACATGGCGAAAATGCGCCAAATCAACGCCCGCATGGTCAAAAGCCGCAGCCATCTCGCCGCCACATCGGGAGAAAGCCGCATCAGCCCCGCCATGATGGAAGCCATGCAGCACGCCCACCGCAAAATCGTCAACACCACCGAGCTGCTCCTGACCACCGCCGCCAAGCTGCAAGCCCCGAAACTCAACGGCAGCGAAATCCGGCTGCTCGACCGCCACTTCACCCTGCTCCAAACCGACCTGCAACAAACCGTCGCCCTTATCAACGGCAGACACGCCCGCCGCATCCGCATCGACACCGCCATCAACCCCGAACTGGAAGCCCTCGCCGAACACCTCCACTACCAATGGCAGGGCTTCCTCTGGCTCAGCACCAATATGCGTCAGGAAATTTCCGCCCTCGTCATCCTGCTGCAACGCACCCGCCGCAAATGGCTGGATGCCCACGAACGCCAACACCTGCGCCAAAGCCTGCTTGAAACACGGGAACACAGTTGACGGTCAAACACGATGCCGTCTGAAACGCCTGCCGCTTCAGACGGCATCCCCAATCCGCCTACCTTGTCGTCATGCCCGAATAACGGTACTATTCGCAGTTAACAGTTTTCATGCCGTCTGAAAGGTTTGAAGCGCGTTTCAGACGGCTGCCCGCTTACCTTATCTTACCGAAAGAACAATATGATCAACGATATTCAAAAAACAGCCGAAGGCAAGATGCAGCGTTCGGTCGAAGTACTGAAAGAAAATCTGGCGAAAGTGCGTACCGGCCGCGCGCATACCGGCCTGCTCGACCAAGTGGAAGTCGAATACTGGGGCAGCATGGTCCCCGTCAGCCAAGTTGCCAACGTAACGCTTCTGGATGCGCGCACCATCGGCGTGAAACCGTTTGAAAGCAATATGGCTGCCAAAGTCGAGAAAGCCATCCGCGATTCAAACTTGGGTCTGAACCCGGCAGCCGTCGGCGATTTGATCCGCGTGCCGATGCCCATGCTGACCGAGGAACGCCGCAAAGACCTGATTAAAGTCGTACGCGGCGAAGCGGAAGAAGGCCGCGTCTCTATCCGCAACGTGCGCCGCGATGCCAACGACCACATCAAAAAACTCCTCAAAGACAAAGAAATTTCCGAAGACGAGGCACGTCGCGGCGAAGAAGCGGTTCAAAAACTGACCGACAAATACATTACCGAAGCCGACAAACTCCTGACTGCCAAAGAAGAAGATTTGATGGCGGTTTAACCTGCACGGTCCGGCGTTCAGACGGCATTTGAACGCCGAACCGCGAAAGGCAGACATGAAAAGCAGCACGCAGGCCGTTTTAGAACACACCGCCATCCCCAAGCATATCGCCGTGATTATGGACGGCAACGGCCGTTGGGCGAAAAAACGTTTCCTCCCGCGCATAATGGGACACAAACGCGGTTTGGACGCGTTGGAAAATATGGTGAAGCATTGCGCCAAACTGGGTGTGCAATATCTGACCGTGTTTGCCTTTTCAACCGAAAACTGGCGCCGCCCCGAAGACGAAGTTTCGTTCCTGATGGGGCTGTTTTTACAGGCTTTGCAAAAACAGGTACGCCGTCTGCACGAAAACAATATGCGCCTGAAAATACTGGGCAGCCGCGAACGCTTTAATCGGCAGATTCTGCAAGGCATCGAAGAGGCGGAAGCCTTGACGGCAAACAATACCGGCCTGACCCTGAGCATTGCCGCCGATTACGGCGGACGTTGGGATATTTTGCAGGCGGCAAACAAACTGATTGCCGAAGGCGTATCCGAGATTACGGAAGACACGCTGGCCAAACACTTGATGCTGGGCGATGCGCCCGAGCCGGATTTGTTCATCCGCACCGGCGGCGAAACGCGCATCAGCAATTTCCTGCTCTGGCAAATGGCTTATGCCGAACTGTATTTCACCGATATTTTGTGGCCCGATTTTGACGGCAAGGCTTTGGACGATGCCGTCGCTTCGTTCCAAAAACGTGAACGGCGGTTCGGACGCACCTCCGAGCAACTGCCTATCGAACAGCAAAGGAACTGAATATGCTGAAACAACGGGTGATAACCGCTATGTGGCTGCTGCCGCTGATGCTGGGCATGCTGTTTTACGCGCCGCAATGGTTGTGGGCTGCATTTTGCGGACTGATTGCCCTGATTGCCTTGTGGGAATATGCCCGTATGGGCGGCTTGTGCAAAATCAAAACCAACCATTACCTCGCCGCAACCTTGGTTTTCGGCGTGGTTGCTTATGCGGGCGGCTGGATGCTGCCTAATTTGGTTTGGTATGTTGTTTTGGCATTTTGGCTCGCCGTTATGCCTTTATGGTTGAGATTCAAATGGAGGCTCAACGGCGGTTGGCAGGTTTATGCCGTCGGCTGGCTTCTGGTCATGCCGTTTTGGTTCGCGCTCGTATCCCTGCGCCCGCATCCCGATGATGCCCTGCCGCTGCTCGCCGTGATGGGTTTGGTCTGGGTTGCCGACGTTTGCGCGTATTTCAGCGGCAAGGCGTTCGGCAAACACAAAATCGCACCGGCAATCAGCCCCGGCAAGAGCTGGGAAGGCGCAATCGGCGGCGCGGTTTGCGTGGCCGTGTACATGACCGCCGTACGAAGTGCCGGCTGGCTGACATTCGATACAGGCTGGTTCGATACCGTGTTAATCGGTTTGGTGCTGACCGTTGTCAGCATATGCGGCGACCTGTTGGAAAGCTGGCTCAAGCGCGCGGCAGGCATCAAAGACAGCAGCAACCTGCTGCCCGGACACGGCGGCGTGTTCGACCGCACCGACAGCCTGATTGCCGTTATCAGCGTCTATGCGGCGATGATGTCGGTTTTAAATTGATTCTATGCCGTCTGAAAATGCTTCAGACGGCATCCGGTATAAAGTTATCCTCATTATGACACCACAAGTCCTGACCATATTAGGCAGTACCGGCAGCATAGGCGAAAGCACGCTGGACGTTGTCTCCCGCCACCCCGAAAAATTCCGCATCTTCGCGCTGGCAGGGCATAAGCAGGTTGAGAAACTGGCGGCGCAATGCCGGACGTTCCGCCCCGAATATGCCGTCGTTTCCGATGCCGAACACGCCGCCCGGCTTGAAGCCCTGTTGAAACGCGACGGCACGGCGACGCAGGTTTTACACGGCGCGCAGGCATTGGTTGACGTTGCGTCTGCCGACGAAGTCAGCGGTGTTATGTGCGCCATCGTCGGGGCGGCGGGACTGCCTTCCGCGCTCGCAGCGGCGCAAAAAGGCAAAACCATTTATCTGGCGAACAAAGAGACGCTGGTGGTTTCCGGCGCATTGTTTATGGAAACCGCCCGTGCAAACGGCGCGGCAGTGTTGCCCGTCGACAGCGAACACAACGCCATTTTCCAAGTTTTGCCGCGCGATTACACAGGCCGTCTGAACGAACACGGCATCCGTTCGATTATCCTGACCGCTTCCGGCGGCCCGTTTTTAACGACCGATTTAGGCACGTTCGACAGCATTACGCCCGAGCAGGCGGTCAAACACCCCAATTGGCGTATGGGGCGCAAAATCTCCGTCGATTCCGCCACCATGATGAACAAAGGTTTGGAGCTGATTGAAGCGCATTGGCTGTTCAACTGCCCGCCCGACAAGCTCGAAGTCGTCATCCATCCGCAATCCGTGATACACAGCATGGTGCGCTACCGCGACGGCTCCGTGCTGGCGCAACTGGGCAATCCCGATATGCGTACGCCCATCGCTTATTGTTTGGGCTTGCCCGAGCGCATCGATTCGGGTGTCGGCGACCTTGATTTCGACGCATTGTCCGCGCTGACTTTCCAAAAGCCCGACTTTGACCGCTTCCCCTGCCTGAAGCTCGCCTATGAAGCCATGAACGCGGGCGGAGCTGCGCCCTGCGTATTGAACGCCGCCAACGAAGCCGCCGTCGCCGCCTTTTTGGACGGACAGATTAAGTTTACCGACATTGCCAAAACCGTCGCCCATTGTCTTTCACAAGACTTTTCAGACGGCATAGGCGATATAGAAGGACTGTTAGCGCAAGATATGCAGACACGCGCACAGGCGCGGGCATTTATCGGCACACTGCGCTGATGCCGTCTGAACACCGTTATCAAAGGAAAACCATTTGCACACCCTTCTAGCTTTTATCTTCGCCATCCTGATTTTGGTCAGCCTGCACGAATTCGGACACTACGCCGTTGCAAAATTATGCGGCGTAAAAGTGCTGCGTTTTTCCATCGGCTTCGGCAAACCGTTTTTCACCCGAAAGCGCGGCGACACCGAATGGTGCCTCGCCCCGATTCCGTTGGGCGGCTACGTCAAAATGGTTGATACGCGCGAAGGCGAAGTATCAGAAGCCGATTTACCCTACGCTTTTGACAAACAACATCCCGCCAAGCGCATCGCCATCGTCGCCGCCGGCCCACTGACCAACCTCGCACTGGCGGTTTTGCTGTACGGACTGAGCTTTTCCTTCGGCGTAACCGAACTGCGCCCCTATGTCGGCACAGTCGAACCGGACACCATTGCCGCCCGCGCCGGCTTCCAAAGCGGCGACAAAATACAATCTGTCAACGGAACACCCGTTGCAGATTGGGGCAGCGCGCAAACTGAAATCGTCCTCAACCTCGAAGCCGGCAAAGTCGCCGTCGGCGTTCAGACGGCATCGGGCGCGCAAACCGTCCGCACCATCGATGCCGCAGGCACGCCGGAAGCCGGTAAAATCGCAAAAAACCAAGGCTACATCGGACTGATGCCCTTTAAAATCACAACCGTTGCCGGCGGCGTGGAAAAAGGCAGCCCCGCCGAAAAAGCAGGCCTGAAACCGGGCGACAGGCTGACTGCCGCCGACGGCAAACCCATCGCCTCATGGCAAGAATGGGCAAACCTGACCCGCCAAAGCCCCGGCAAAAAAATCACCCTGACCTACGAACGCGCCGGACAAACCCATACCGCCGACATCCGCCCCGATACTGTCGAACAGTCCGACCACACCCTGATCGGGCGCGTCGGCCTCCGTCCGCAGCCGGACAGGGCGTGGGACGCGCAAATCCGCCGCAGCTACCGTCCGTCTGTTGTCCGCGCATTCGGCATGGGCTGGGAAAAAACCGTTTCCCACTCGTGGACAACCCTCAAATTTTTCGGCAAACTAATCAGCGGCAACGCCTCCGTCAGCCATATTTCCGGGCCGCTGACCATTGCCGATATTGCCGGACAGTCCGCCGAACTCGGCTTGCAAAGTTATTTGGAATTTTTAGCGTTGGTCAGCATCAGCCTCGGCGTGCTGAACCTGCTGCCCGTCCCCGTTTTGGACGGCGGGCATCTCGTGTTTTATACTGCCGAATGGATACGCGGCAAACCTTTGGGCGAACGCATCCAAAACATCGGTTTGCGCTTCGGGCTTGCCCTCATGATGCTGATGATGGCAATCGCTTTTTTCAACGACATTACCCGCCTGCTTGGCTGAATTTCACGTTTCGTTATGCCGTCTGAAAGCATAACGCACCACAAGGAACTTATGATGAAACTGAAACAGATTGCTTCCGCACTGATGGTCTTGGGCATATCGCCTTTGGCATTTGCCGACTTTACCATCCAAGACATCCGTATCGAAGGCTTGCAGCGTACCGAGCCGAGCACCGTATTCAACTACCTGCCCGTCAAAGTCGGCGACACCTACAACGACACACACGGCAGTGCCATCATCAAAAGCCTGTACGCCACCGGCTTTTTCGACGACGTGCGCGTCGAAACTGCGGACGGGCAGCTCCTGCTGACCGTCATCGAACGCCCCACCATCGGCTCGCTCAACATCACCGGCGCAAAAATGCTGCAAAACGACGCCATTAAGAAAAACCTCGAATCGTTCGGGCTGGCGCAGTCGCAATACTTTAATCAGGCGACACTCAACCAGGCAGTCGCCGGACTGAAAGAAGAATACCTCGGACGCGGCAAACTCAATATCCAAATCACGCCCAAAGTAACCAAACTCGCCCGCAACCGCGTCGACATCGACATCACGATTGACGAGGGCAAATCCGCCAAAATCACCGACATCGAATTTGAAGGCAACCAAGTCTATTCCGACCGCAAACTGATGCGGCAGATGTCCCTGACCGAAGGCGGCATTTGGACATGGCTGACACGAAGCAACCAATTCAACGAGCAGAAATTTGCCCAAGACATGGAAAAAGTAACCGACTTCTACCAGAACAACGGCTACTTCGATTTCCGCATCCTCGATACCGACATCCAAACCAACGAAGACAAAACCAAGCAGACCATCAAAATCACCGTCCACGAAGGCGGACGTTTCCGCTGGGGCAAAGTCTCCATTGAAGGCGATACCAACGAAGTACCCAAAGCCGAACTGGAAAAACTGCTGACCATGAAACCCGGCAAATGGTACGAACGTCAGCAGATGACCGCCGTTTTGGGTGAGATTCAGAACCGCATGGGCTCGGCAGGCTACGCATACAGCGAAATCAGCGTACAGCCGCTGCCGAACGCCGAAACCAAAACCGTCGATTTCGTCCTGCACATCGAACCGGGCCGGAAAATCTACGTCAACGAAATCCACATCACCGGCAACAACAAAACCCGCGACGAAGTCGTCCGCCGCGAATTGCGCCAAATGGAATCCGCTCCTTACGACACCTCCAAGCTGCAACGTTCCAAAGAGCGCGTCGAGCTGTTGGGCTACTTCGACAACGTACAGTTTGATGCTGTCCCGCTTGCCGGCACGCCCGACAAAGTCGATTTGAACATGAGCCTGACCGAACGCTCCACCGGTTCGCTCGACTTGAGCGCAGGCTGGGTGCAGGATACCGGTTTGGTGATGTCTGCCGGCGTATCGCAGGACAACCTCTTCGGCACGGGCAAATCCGCATCCGTGCGCGCCTCACGGAGCAAAACCACGCTTAACGGCTCGCTGTCGTTTACTGACCCGTACTTCACGGCAGACGGGGTCAGCCTGGGCTACGATATTTACGGAAAAGCCTTCGACCCGCGCAAAGCATCGACCAGTGTCAAACAATATAAAACCACCACCGTCGGCGGCGGCGTAAGGATGGGTATCCCCGTTACCGAATACGACCGCGTGAATTTCGGTTTGGCAGCAGAACACCTGACCGTCAACACCTACAACAAAGCACCCAAACGCTATGCCGACTTTATCAAACAATACGGCAAAACCAACGGCACAGACGGCAGCTTCAAAGGCTGGCTGTACAAAGGCACCATCGGCTGGGGGCGCAACAAAACCGACAATGCCCTGTGGCCGACGCGCGGCTACCTGACCGGCGTGAATGCCGAAATCGCCCTGCCCGGCAGCAAACTGCAATACTACTCCGCCACCCACAACCAAACCTGGTTCTTCCCCCTGAGCAAAACCTTCACGCTGATGCTCGGCGGCGAAGCCGGCTATGCCAACGGCTACAGCAAAACCAAAGAAATCCCCTTCTTTGAAAACTTCTACGGCGGCGGTCTGGGTTCGGTGCGCGGCTACGAAAGCGGCACGCTCGGCCCGAAAGTGTATGACGAATACGGCGACAAAATCAGCTACGGCGGCAACAAAAAAGCCAACGTTTCCGCCGAGCTACTCTTCCCGATGCCCGGTGCGAAAGACGCGCGCACCGTCCGCCTGAGCCTGTTTGCCGACGCAGGCAGCGTATGGGACGGCAAAACCTATACCGCCACCGAAAGCGGCAACAACAAATCGGTTTACCCGGAAAACGCGCACAAATCCACCTTTACCAACGAATTGCGCTATTCCGCCGGCGGCGCGGTTACCTGGCTCTCGCCTTTGGGCCCGATGAAATTCAGCTACGCCTACCCGCTGAAGAAAAAACCGGAAGACGAAATCCAACGCTTCCAATTCCAACTCGGCACGACGTTCTAATCCCACAAATGCCGTCTGAAGCCCTTCAGACGGCATTTGCGGCAACATCCGAAGGAGTTTTACCATGACCCATTTGACCCGCGCGCTCGCCGCCGCCCTGATCGGTTTGTGCTGCACCGCAGGCGCGCACGCCGACACCTTCCAAAAAATCGGCTTTATCAACACCGAGCGCATCTACCTCGAATCCAAGCAGGCGCGCGAGATTCAAAAAACGCTGGACGGCGAATTTTCCGCCCGCCAGGACGAATTGCAAAAACTGCAACGCGAAGGTTTGGATTTGGAAAGGCAGCTTGCCGAAGGCAAACTCAAAGACGCAAAAAAGGCGCAAGCCGAAGAAAAATGGCGCGGGCTGGTCGCAGCGTTCCGCAAAAAACAGGCGCAGTTTGAAGAAGACTACAACCTCCGCCGCAACGAAGAGTTTGCCTCCCTCCAGCAAAACGCCAACCGCGTCATCGTCAAAATTGCCAAACAGGAAGGTTACGATGTCATTTTGCAGGACGTGATTTACGTCAACACCCAATACGACGTTACCGACAGCGTCATTAAAGAAATGAACGCCCGCTGACCCTTTCAGACGACATATCGAACAGGAAAACCATGATTCCGGCCACCTACACCCTGTCCCAAATCACCGCGCAGCTCGGCGGCGAATGGCGCGGCGAGGACATTTCCGTTACCGCCGTGCGCCCGCTCGCAGACGCGCAGGCGGAACACATCAGCTTCCTCGCCAACCCGAAATACAAAGCCGAAGTCCACGACAGCAGCGCGGGCGCGGTCATCGTTTCCGCCAAAGCAGCAGACGGATTTGAAGGGCGCAACCTGATTGTCGCCGACGACCCCTATCTCTATTTCGCCAAAGTCGCGCGCCTGTTTTCACCCGTCGTCAAAGCGCGCGGCGGCATCCATCCGACCGCCGTCGTCGAACCGAGTGCCACCGTTCCCGCAAGCTGCGAAATCGGCGCGAACGCCTACATCGGCGCAAACACCGTGCTCGGCGAAGGCTGCCGCATCTTGGCAAACGCCGTCGTCCAACACGATTGCAAACTGGGCGACGAAGTCGTCATGCATCCCAACGCCGTCGTTTATTACGGCTGCACACTCGGCAGACGCGTCGAAATCCACAGCGGCGCAGTCATCGGCGCGGACGGTTTCGGACTCGCCTTCGCCGGCGATTCGTGGTTCAAAATCCCGCAAACCGGCGCGGTAACACTGGGCGACGACGTAGAAATCGGCTCGAACACCAACATTGACCGCGGTGCGATGAGCGACACCACCGTCGGCAACGGCACCAAAATCGACAACCAAGTCCAAATCGGACACAACTGCAAAATCGGTTCGCACACCGTCATCGCCGCCAAAACCGGCATCTCAGGCAGCGTAACCATAGGCAGCTACTGCATCATCGGCGGCGGCGTTGGCACGGTCGGACACATCGAAATCGCCGACAAAACCACCATCGGCGGCGGCACGTCCGTCACCCACAGCATTACCGAAAGCGGCAAACACCTCGCCGGCATCTTCCCGATGTCCGAGCATAAAGAATGGGCGCGCAACGCCGTTTACATCCACCGCTTAAGCGAAATGAACAAACGCCTCAAAACGCTGGAACAGCAGCTTTCAGACGGCAAAGACACGCAATAAATCCAAACCGATTTTTCCAAGGAACACAAAAACATGGACGTTCAACTCCCCATCGAAGCCAAAGACATCCAAAAACTCATCCCCCACCGCTACCCGTTTCTCCAACTCGACCGCATTACCGCCTTCGAGCCGATGAAAACCCTGACCGCGATTAAAAACGTCACCATGAACGAGCCGCAGTTCCAAGGCCACTTCCCCGACCTGCCCGTGATGCCCGGCGTGCTGATTATCGAAGCCATGGCGCAAGCGTGCGGCACGTTGGCGATTTTGAGCGAAGGCGGGCGCAAAGAAAACGAATTCTTCTTCTTCGCCGGCATAGACGAAGCCCGTTTCAAACGCCAAGTCATCCCCGGCGACCAACTCGTCTTTGAAGTCGAGCTGCTGACCAGTCGGCGCGGCATCGGCAAATTCAACGCCGTTGCCAAAGTGGACGGGCAAGTTGCCGTCGAAGCCGTGATTATGTGTGCCAAACGCGTGGTTTGAGTGTTCAGAAAAAGGTCGTCTGAAAGTTTCAGACGACCTAATAAAAAGAAAACCCACCGGTTTAGGTTTATTCAAACCCAGGGACACGGTGGGGATTAGTTTTATCTAACTGTATCAAATATAGTTTGAAACGTCAATTTTATAGTGGATTAAATTTAAACCAGTACGGCGTTGCCTCGCCTTAGCTCAAAGAGAACGATTCTCTAATGTGCTGAAGCACCAAGTGAATCGGTTCCGTACTATTTGTACTGTCTGCGGCTTCGTCGCCTTGTCCTGATTTTTGTTAATCCACTATACAATAAGGAATCAGGTATTAGCGTGAATTATAAGGAATGCTGTAGTATTTTTTCTGATTTCAGAATGGAACGGTATAAAAATGCCGTTGGGGAAGACAAAGCGGCTGAATTGTATTTATTGAATCTATCTTTATCAAGAGAACTTTTTCATGTTGTTTCAATATTTGAGATTGTTTTAAGAAACAAAATTGACATTTGCCTTCAACAGGAGTTTAAAGACAGAAACTGGTTATATGATAGCATACAGCCACAAACGAATCCTGCATTGAAATATCAAGGTTGCTTTTTAAGAAATGGTACGAAAGAATCTGCTGAATTAATCAAGGTTGCATTATCTAAAATACAAAATAATAGCGGGGGAAAGTTTGACCACAACCAATTGGTTGCAGGACTAGGATTCGGTTTTTGGCGGTATCTGTTTGCGGGAGGGAAAGATGCTCAATTTGATGCTACAGGGAAAGTATTGATGAAAGTTTTTCCAAAAAAGCCCAAATCTACACCAAGTGTGCAATATAACCAAAAATGGATTTTTCGAGAACTTTCCAATATTAACAATTTCCGTAATCGTTTGGCACATCACGAACCGATTTGTTTTAAAGGTGCAATAAAAGATACCAACTACGCTAGAAATATTCACCAATCTATTTTTGAACTGCTTAATTACATGGATGTAGATACTACTTCAGTATTTAGCCATTTTAGCGATCAAGTGATTGCGGTCTGCGATGAAATCGACAAACTGTAATTTTCTATTATTTGTCTTAACAAGCAGCGGAGTATTAAAAACATGACCCTTATCCACCCGACCGCCGTCATCGACCCCAAAGCCGAACTCGACTCCAGCGTCAAAGTCGGCGCGTACACCGTTATCGGCCCCAACGTCCAAATCGGCGCGAATACAGAAATCGGCCCGCACGCCGTCATCAACGGTCATACCACCATCGGCGAAAACAACCGCATTTTCCAATTTGCCAGCCTCGGCGAAATCCCGCAGGACAAAAAATACCGCGACGAGCCGACCAAGCTGATTATCGGCAACGGCAACACCATCCGCGAATTCACCACCTTCAACCTCGGCACGGTAACCGGCATCGGCGAAACACGCGTCGGCGACGGCAACTGGATTATGGCGTACTGCCACCTAGCGCACGACTGCGTCATCGGCAACCACACCATTTTCGCCAACAACGCCTCGCTTGCCGGACACGTTACCATCGGCGACTACGTCGTTTTGGGCGGCTACACGCTGGTTTTCCAATTCTGCCGCATCGGCGACTACGCCATGACCGCCTTCGCCGCAGGCGTACACAAAGACGTGCCGCCCTACTTCATGGCATCGGGCTACCGCGCCGAACCGGCGGGGCTCAACAGCGAAGGCATGCGCCGCAACGGTTTTACCGCAGAGCAGATTTCCGCCGTCAAAGACGTGTACAAAACCCTCTACCATCGCGGCATTCCGTTTGAAGAAGCCAAGACGGACATCCTCCGCCGCGCCGAAACCCAAGCCGAGCTTGCCGTATTCCGAGACTTTTTCGCACAATCAACGCGCGGCATCATCCGCTGACCGTACCCTTTTGATGCCGTCTGAAACCTCCAAAAGCGTTTCAGACGGCATTTGCGCTATAATCCAAACCATCAAATCATCTTATTTCTCAGGGCTTCATATGTTAGACAAATACTCCCCCGCCGAAATCGAATCCAAACATTATCAAAACTGGGAAGCGAAAGGCTATTTCCAACCTGATATGGATTTGACCAAACCGTCTTTCTCCATCCAACTGCCGCCGCCCAACGTAACCGGCACGCTGCACATGGGTCATGCCTTCAACCAAACCATTATGGACGGCCTGACCCGCTACTACCGCATGAAAGGCTGCAACACCGCCTGGATTCCCGGCACCGACCACGCGGGCATCGCCACGCAAATCGTGGTCGAGCGTCAGCTTGCCGCGCAAAACGTGTCCCGTCATGACTTGGGCCGCGAAAAATTCTTGGAAAAAGTATGGGAATGGAAAGAAGTTTCCGGCGGTACGATTACCCAGCAGATGCGCCGCGTGGGCTGCTCTGCCGACTGGACTCGTGAGTATTTCACGATGGACGACGTGCGCGCCGAAACCGTAACCGAAGTGTTCGTGCGCCTGTTTGAACAGGGCTTGATTTATCGCGGCAAACGCTTGGTGAACTGGGATCCGGTTTTGGGTACGGCAGTGTCTGATTTGGAAGTGGAAAGCGTGGAAGAACAAGGCTCTATGTGGTACATCCGCTATCCGCTGGCGGACAATCCCGCCGAAGCCGTTATCGTGGCGACCACCCGCCCTGAAACGCTGTTGGGCGACGTTGCCGTTGCCGTTAATCCTGAAGACGAACGTTATACCCATTTGATTGGCAAGGAATTGATTCTGCCGCTGACCGGCCGCACCATCCCCGTGATTGCCGACGAATACGTCGAAAAAGACTTCGGCACAGGCTGCGTGAAAATCACGCCTGCGCACGACTTCAACGACTATGAAGTCGGCAAACGCCACAACACGCGCCTGATTAATATATTCGATTTGGAAGCCAAAGTGCTGGCAAACGCCGAAGTGTTCAACTTCAAAGGCGAAGCGCAACAAGGCTTTGCCCTGCCTGAAAAATACGCAGGTTTAGACCGCTTTGCCGCGCGTAAACAAATGGTTGCCGATTTGCAGGAACAAGGCTTGTTGGTAGAAATCAAAGCGCACACGCTGATGACGCCGAAAGGCGACCGTACCGGTTCCGTGATTGAGCCGATGCTGACCAGCCAATGGTTTGTCGCCATGTCCGCCACGCCAAACGGCGGCGAGCCTGACAGCGAATTCAAAGGCTTAAGCCTTGCTGACAAAGCCAAAAAAGCCGTCGACAGCGGCGCGGTGCGCTTTATCCCCGAAAACTGGGTCAACACCTACAACCAATGGATGAACAACATCCAAGACTGGTGTATTTCACGCCAACTGTGGTGGGGGCATCAAATCCCCGCGTGGTACGACAAAGCAGGTAATGTGTACGTTGCCCGCAATCAGGAAGAAGCCGAAAAACAAGCCGGCAAAACAGGCTTGACCCGCGAAGAAGACGTATTGGACACATGGTTCTCCTCCGCGCTTGTGCCGTTCTCCACACTCGGCTGGCCGTCTGAAACCGACGAACTCAAAGCCTTCCTGCCGTCCAACGTCTTGGTTACCGGCTACGAAATCATCTTCTTCTGGGTGGCGCGCATGATTATGATGACCACCCACTTCACCGGCAAAGTACCGTTTAAAGACGTGTATATCCACGGCATCGTGCGCGACCACGAAGGCAAAAAAATGTCCAAATCAGAAGGCAACGTCATCGACCCTGTCGATTTGATTGACGGCATCGACTTGGACAAGCTGCTGGTGAAACGCACGACCGGCCTGCGCAAACCCGAAACCGCGCCGAAAGTGGAAGAAGCCTCGAGAAAACTCTTCCCCGAAGGCATTCCGAGTATGGGCGCGGACGCTTTGCGCTTCACCATGGCGAGCTACGCCAGCTTGGGGCGTTCGGTCAACTTCGACTTCAAACGCGCCGAAGGCTACCGCAATTTCTGCAACAAAATCTGGAACGCCACCAACTTCGTCTTGATGAACACCGAAAACCAAGACTGCGGCTACGGCGCAACCGCCACCGAACCGCGCGGCTACTCCTTCCCCGATATGTGGATTGTAGGCCGTCTGAATCAGACCATCGAGCAGGTTACGCAAGCCTACGAAACCTACCGCTTTGATTTGGCGGCGGAAACCCTGTACAGCTTCGTGTGGAACGACTATTGCGACTGGTATTTGGAACTCGCCAAAGTGCAGCTCCAAACCGGCTGCGCCAGCCGCCAACGCGCCACACGCCATACCTTGTTGCGCGTACTCGAAGCCGCCCTGCGCCTGCTGCACCCGATTATCCCGTTCATCACCGAAGAACTGTGGCAAACCGTCGCTCCTATGTGCGACGCGAAAACCGCCGACAGCATCATGCTCGCCCGCTTCCCCGAAGCCGACGACGGCGAAATTGTTCAGACGGCATTCGAGCAAATGACCGTGTTGCAAGATTTGATTGGCGCAGTCCGCAACCTGCGCGGCGAAATGGGCATCCAGCCTAATGTCAAAGCCCCGCTGTTTGTCGAAAGCGCGGACGACTTGGCGGACTACCTCAAATACCTGCCGATGATGACCCGCCTGACCGAAGCACGGCAAGTCGCTGCCCTGCCCGAAAGCGAAGACGCGCCCGTCGCCGTCTGCAACGGCGCGCGCCTGATGCTGAAAGTCGAAATCGACAAAGCCGCCGAAACCGCCCGCTTGAGCAAAGAAGCCGAGAAGCTGCAAAAAGCCTTGGACAAACTCAACGCCAAACTCTCCAAACCCGGCTACACCGAAAAAGCCCCCGCACATCTGGTGGAAAAAGACAAAGCCGATTTGGCAGAGTTGGAAGACAAAATGGCGAAAGTGCAAAATCAGTTGGCGAAATTGAAAGACTGATTTGATTGAATAAACAAGGCCGTCTGAAAACCTGAAACCGGGGTTTTCAGACGGCCTCCTCAAAAGGAAATCAAATGATGGACTTCATCGTGCCTATATTGCTCGTCGTCGCCATCGTCGTACTTCATATTCATACCTGCTTTACCGAAGCCGTCCACCTCAACAAATGGCGGCCGTGGCTGATTATTCTACTGTTGATTTTGACTGGCACTTGGTTTATCTACTTCGTCAGCCGTACCGCACTGATGAAGCTGGGTGTCCAACTGGTGCTGATTGCCGGCCTCGTGATTTATATTTCTTGAACGTCAAAGGAAATACGATGAAACTCTTTATTCTGCCGGTACTTTTATCCGCAACAACTGCTCTGGCTTCTCCGATTGTCGGTACATGGCATTGCATCGGCACTGATGAAAACATTCACAGTAATGCAAAAGTTGAATATCTTCAGGACGGCAGTTTCCGTGGCGATGCTATACTCAAAATCGATGATGACGGCAATATCTTGGCATACCGTGTTGTCGGATCAGGGAAATGGCGTTTTGAGAACAATGCCTTGACGCAAAGCCAAATCAAATATAGCGAAGTTTCACGACTCCACAGCCCTGAAACATTGGCATGGTTGGAAGAATCAGAAGACGGCCAATTCTTGGAAAGCATGATGTACACCGGATTGGTCGCGGAGATGGACAAACCCAGTAAAGATGAAGTATATCAAGCGGATAAAACAGGAAAATTGGTGTCTGAAGACGGAACTTCCCGTGAGGTATGTACGAAAGTGAAATAAAAAACGATTGCAGGTCAAATCGGTTTGCCTGATTGACGGCAGAGATACTAGCATTGCAAGGGCAATTTGTTTCTGTTGGCAATACTTAACTCAGACGTGTTGACACAAAAATTGTCGTTAACAATGGTAATAAAATAATAGGGGCTGAAGTAGATTAGCCCTAAAAACTTTTTGGAAGGAGATGAAGGTAATCTTGTAGTTATTTGTACTTTATAAGAAGTATTTTAATTTACACCATCTTAACCGGAGAATATTATGGGTATCAAGAAACGATATATTGCATTAATTTTATCTTCTTTTATATATAATCAAGCTTATGCCGCAACTCCTACAACTGAAGATTTAAAAAAGAATTTAGATAAATTAAACGATCGCTTGCTAAAGTTAGATTATAAAGAAAATTATGGTAGAGCCGAGGAAGCAGTAGAAAGAGCGCAAGCTGTAGGATTAGGTTCTCTAGCAGTTGGTTTAGCATCAGAAAGTGCGGGTAGAAATAGCGTCGCAGTTGGTTCGGGAACTATTGCTCGTCAGGATTATTCTATTGCCATAGGTTATCGTGCTGAAACTACACCCGTACAGTGGCCTGATTATCATGATGGAGAATCTCAATCTAATATTGCCATTGGTCACGGAAGTAATGCCTTGGGTTCTGAGAATATTTCAATAGGGGGAAATGCGCAGTCAAGAGGACGAGGAGCTTACGCTATTGGGAATACAACAATTGCAGATGGATGGTATTCACTTGCATTAGGACATACGGCTGAAGCTCATGGAAAATCAAGTACTTCAATAGGTTGGTCTTCTATAGCAAATGGAGAATATTCCTTTTCGGCTGGTTCTGGTGCTGTAGCAAACGGAGAAAATAGTATAGTACTAGGTAGTCTCAGTAAAGCTGAGGGGAATAATGGTATAGCTATCGGTACAGAAACGGTTGCTAATACAAATTCTGTAGTAATTGGTAATCAGGCCTCAGCGATTGAAGATGGCGTTGCCTTGGGGAATGGAAGCAAGGCTATAACAGAAAAAGGCGTAACGGGATATGATATATCGAATACATCAGTAGATAAAAATAAAAATTTAATCCTTTCAGAAAACGATAAGGCGGCGCATTTAGAAGAATTAAATAATGAAATAGTTGGAAAAGAAAAAGAGAGTGCAGATGTTAACTCGCTTTACCATAAATATAAAACCTTCGAAAGTGAACTCAAAACGCTAAAAAATGACGAGCGTAAAGTCAAAGAGAAGATTGGTGAAAATACACTTAAAGTTACGTATCTAGATAAAATGCTTCCAGCTTGGAAAGCGGAGTACAACCGTTTAAACAATCTAGAAACCCGTACAACGCAGAGTCAATAGCTAAAAATACATTAGAAAAACGTATATCAGTAAGAGAAAACGATTCTAGAAACTTGGGAATTAACAATATTTTGAATAGGGATAAACTTCGCAATATTGAGAGAGAAATTGAAGAAAAAGAAAAATTTTTAGCAGAAAATAAGGATGAATTTAACACGCATGAAAATCGTATTGCCGAATTAAAGAAAGAAAAACGTAAACTTATTTCTACTTGGATTAGTACAGCTAATGCTGTTTCAGTGGGGGATGAAGAAGAAGGAATTACTCGTCAAATCACTAATGTGGCTGCTGGAAGTAAAGATACTGATGCTGTCAATGTGGCTCAACTTAAAAACACTGGTTTTAACTTGAAAACTTCTGCCGTAGATTTTGGTGAGAGATTAGATGGGGATGTTGACAAGAATAAAACCGAATTTATTAAAGCCGGTAATACCGTTGAAATGATTGCAGGCAAAAATATGTCTGTGAAACAAGAAAATAATGGTAAGATTACCTATGCGACAAAAGATGATGTGAATTTCAACAGCCTGTCTCTTGGAACCTCCAAACAGGCTCCGACCTTAAGTGCTGATGAAGATGGATCGCTGAAGCTTAGCAGCAAAGACAATCAGGCACCTGTCCGTATATCTAATGTTGCTCCGGGTATAAAAGATAGTGATGCTGTGAATGTAAGCCAGCTCAGAGGCATTACAAAAGATCTTGAAGATAAAATCGACGGTGTGGCAGCCGGCTCGAATGCCGCCGCATCCCTGCCTCAAGCCTACCTGCCGGGTAAATCTATGTTTGCCGCATCAGTCGGCACCTACGGTTCTCAAGGTGCTTTGGCTGTTGGTTACTCCAGTATCAGCGATAATGGAAAATGGTTGATTAAAGGTCAAGTCAACGTCAATACTAAAGCCAAAACCGGTGGCGGTGTCGGCGTCGGCTACCTCTGGTAAACCAAGTTGGAAAACCTCCGTATTGAATACAATACGGAGGTTTTTTATATGGCTTGTAGCGTATCCCAAAAATATGATATCCCTACAAATATATCAAACTAACAATAAGGTGGTATCTCTATCTGCCCCGAACTGAAGACTGGATAAAACATCCTATTTAAATAAAAACTGTGTTTAAATAATCAGTTGATTCCCATCTGGGTGGAAATCTATTCCATTGGATAAACTGCGTTTCATCCAACTGTTAGGGTTGTATTCCACGGCATATTAAAATATAGTCTAAAAGAATAAAACAATGCCGTCTGAAATCTTCAGACGGCATTGTTTTTGAATTACCCTCTAAGGAACGTTACACCGCTCAACCTCGATTGCATAATCGCCGTTTTCATTGCAGACAATGCTTTCGGACGAACAAAGTTACGACGGTATGCCAACACGACCCGACGGCTCGGTGCAGTACCCTCGAAAGGAATAATACTGAAAAGCATATGGTCGTTTTCAGTCAGTGCAGTTGCCGGTAATACACTGATTGCCAGACCGCTTGCAACCATATGGCGAATCGTGTTAATCGAACTACCCTGCAATGTATTGGTCAAACCCTGTATGCGTTGTTTGGCAGCCAACTCGGAGCAACTTGACAACACTTGATCCCGCATACAATTCCCTTCCGTAAGCAACAAAACCTGTTCTTCGCCCAGCATTTTAGATGACACAGCATCAAGCTCTTCAAACGGATGCCCCTTGGGAACAATGACGAAGAACGGTTCGTCATACAACGGTTCGGTAACGATACCCGGTTCCTGAAACGGCTCTGCCACGATAATTGCGTCAACATCTCCACGCTTAAGAGATTCAGTCAACGTATGCGTATAGTTCTCCTCCAACATCAGAGGCATCTTAGGTGCAGTACGACGCAGAGAAACAATCAACTTTGGTAACAGGTAGGGAGCAACTGTGAAAATTAATCCAAGTTTGAATGCTCCCTCCAGCTCATTCTGCTCTTCATTTGCCAAATGCCTGATAAGCTCCGCCTCTTCCAACACCTTACGCGCCTGTGCGACGATACGTTCCCCCGCCTCGGTCGTAATAATATCGTTGCTGCTCCGGTCAAACAAAGAGACGGCAAGCTCTTCTTCCAATTTCTTAATGGCAATAGACAAAGTGGGCTGGCTGACAAAACAACGCCGCGCCGCCCGGCCGAAATGACGTTCTTGGGCGACTGCGACGATGTACCGCAATTCGGTTAAGGTCATGTCCTATACCTTTTTCTGTTCCGGCAAAGTAATGTTCAACTCAAGCACATCCATACCATCCTGCTTTTCTTGGGAAATACGGATATTGTCTAATGAAACATTCACATATTTGGACAGGACTTCCATCAACTCTTTACGTAAAGTCGGCAGGTAATCCGGAACCTGACCTTCTTGAGCGCGCTCTTGGGCAATGATGATTTGAAGGCGGTCGCGGGCAACGGTTGCCGTTTTCTGCTTTCTGCCGAATAAAAGTTCGATCAATGACATACCTTATCCTCCGAACAGACGTTTGAAGAAGCTTTTTTTCTCAGCTTCCAAGAAACGCATTTCACGGTTCTCGCCCAAAAGACGGGCAATAACGTCCTTATATGCCTCGGAAGCCGCTACGCTGTCCTGATGGATGACCGGTTCTCCGGAATTGGATGCCTGCAAGACGTTTTGGGATTCGGGAATCACACCCAGCAAAGGAATACGCAGAATATCGCAAATATCCTGTACAGACAGCATTTCGCCTTTTGCCACACGTTCGGGAGAATAACGCGTAATCAACAGATGTTCTTTAACCGAACCGCCTTGCTCTGCCTTACGGGATTTGCTTTGCAAAATTCCCAAAATCCTGTCGGAGTCACGCACACTGGAAACCTCAGGATTGGTCGTTACAATGGCTTCATCAGCAAAATACAACGCCATCAATGCACCCTGCTCAATACCGGCGGGAGAGTCGCAAATAATATACTCAAAACCCATTTTCTTGCCGGACAGCTCCTGCATCACTTTTTCGACACCCTCGCGTGTCAAAGCGTCTTTATCCCGAGTCTGGGAAGCCGGCAAAATAAACAGGTTTTCACAATTTTTATCTTTAATCAAAGCCTGGTTGAGTGTCGCCTCACCCTGAATGACATTGATCAGGTCATAAACGACACGACGCTCGCAGCCCATAATGAGGTCGAGGTTACGCAAGCCCACATCAAAATCAATTACCGCCGTTTTATATCCGCGTAATGCCAAACCTGTCGCAATACTGGCACTGGTAGTCGTTTTACCGACACCGCCCTTACCTGAAGTTACTACAATAATTTTTGCCACAATATTTCCTTTTTAAAATATCAAACAATTACTCTGAGCCAATTGCACTGATAACCAACCGATTATCCTGCAACAATATCTGTACCGGCTGCTTGTGCAGATGATCCGGCAAATCCTGTTCAAAATTACGGTAAATACCCGCCACAGAAACCAGTTCTGCCTGCATGGAGTGGATAAATATACGGGCAGAAGTATCACCCTTGGCGCCGGCCAAAGCACGCCCCCTCATCGGCGCATAAATATGTATATTGCCATCCGCAATCAATTCCGCCCCCTGACTGACCGCCCCCGTAACAATCAAATCGCCATCTTCGGCATAAACCTGCTGACCGGTACGGACAGGGGATGTAATCAATACTGTTTTCCTTGCTTTCTGACCATCCTCCGTTTTCTGCACCTCAACCTGACCCAGTTCTTTAACATTTTCCGAATGAGACAGACAAAACAGCAAATGATACTTCATAGCCACAGCAGCCCAACGTTCATTAGAATGCTTCAGACCCAAAATTTGCATACCATGCCTTGAAAACAACGAAACCAATGCAGCAAGATCCAAAGACTCGGGATAATCAAACTCTTGAACATCCAGAACAAATGGAACAACACCAGACTCTTGAAACTTCTTGCCCAATTTGACCAACACATCTTCCAAATCAAACAAGTCTGATGTATGCAAAGATATAGACAATACGTCCATCTTTGTCGACTTTATATCGAAGGCATTCATCATATAGACCATCATAGAATTTTTTAATGATGTAAGTTTACCGCGCAAACCCTAGCTATTCAATTAATATTTTAAACATAATAGCCAATACCCTATTACCTATCAGATATTGCAAAAATAACGCCACCTGCTTTTCGGCAGATGGCGTTATACGACTAAAATTACTCAGCAGCCGGTTTGTCAACCAATTCAACCAGTGCCAGAGGTGCATTATCACCTTTACGGAATCCGTATTTCAACACTCGAACATAACCACCGTTACGAGCAGTAAAACGAGGACCCAAATCGCCAAACAGTTTTACCACAACATCACGGTCGCGAGTACGGTCAAATGCCAAACGGCGGTTTGCCAATGACGGTTTTTTACCCAATGTAATCAACGGCTCTACTACACGGCGCAATTCCTTGGCCTTAGGCAGAGTTGTTACAATCGTTTCGTGAGTCAATAATGAATTCGCCATATTACGCAGCATTGCAGCACGATGACTGCTGGTACGGTTTAATTTGCGATTGCCATTACGATGACGCATATCAATTATCCTTTAATTCTTCATTAAGGCTTTTCCAAGCCTACAGGTGGCCATGCTTCCAACTTAGAACCCAGTGTCAAACCTTTAGATGCCAATACTTCCTTAATCTCATTCAAAGATTTACGTCCCAAATTCGGCGTTTTAAGAAGCTCGGTTTCAGTGCGTTGAATCAAATCGCCAATATAATAAATATCCTCAGCTTTCAAACAATTAGCTGAACGTACTGTCAATTCCAGATCATCCACCGGACGCAAAAGAACAGGGTCGATAGGAGGTGCTTTTTCTTCAACCTCCTCCACAGGCGTACCCTGCAAATCAGCAAAAATAGACATCTGATCAATCAAAATACGTGCTGCACTGCGTACAGCTTCCTCAGGATCAATAGAACCGTCGGTTTCGATATCCAAAACCAACTTATCAAGATCCGTCCGCTGCTCTACACGTGCAGGTTCAACCTCAAAGCTAACACGGCTGATGGGCGAAAAGCTCGCATCCAACTGGATTGCACCAATCTGACGGTTCTCATCATGAACTACCTGACGACCTGAAACAGATTGATAACCACGACCTTGCTCTACTTTAATTTCCATCTCAATTTGACCGTTATCAGCCAAATGACAAATGACATGACCAGGATTCAGAATTTCTACATCATGCGGCAACTCAATATCACCGGCAGATACGACACCTGAACCTGATTTCTTCAACACAAGTTGAACTTGGCTACGACCATGGAGCTTAAATACAATACCTTTAATATTCAGCAAAATGTCAACAACATCTTCCTGAACACCATCAACAGTAGAATATTCGTGTAATACACCGGCAATAGCCACTTCAGTAGGAGCAAAACCATTCATGGATGACAGTAAGATACGGCGCAAAGCATTACCTAAGGTATGACCGAAACCACGTTCAAATGGCTGCATAGATACTTTTGCACGAGTTGCAGAAAAAGTATTTACATCAATTTGACGAGGTTTCAAAAATTCAGTTGTGCTATTCTGCATTTAACTGTCCCTCACTGAGCTAGCATTATTTAGAGTAGAACTCTACCACCAGCTGTTCATTAATATCACCGGTCAATTCCGAGCGATCCGGCATGTTTTTGAACACACCCTCAAGTTTATCTGCATCCACAGAAACCCAACCCGGCAAGCCGATTTGAGTTGCCAAACCCAATGCTTCTTGAATACGTACCTGTTTTTTGGCTTTTTCACGAACTGAGACAACATCACCAGCTTTCACTTGGAAAGAAGGAATATTGACAACTTGTCCATTTACAGCTATCGCCTTATGAGAAACAAGCTGTCTTGCTTCAGCTCGGGTAGAACCGAAACCCATACGATAAACGACATTATCCAAACGAGATTCCAGCAATTGCAACAGCAACTCGCCAGTAGAACCTTTACGACGATCAGCTTCTGCGAAATAACGACGGAACTGACGTTCTAATACGCCATAAATACGGCGGATTTTTTGTTTTTCACGCAACTGCAAACCATAGTCTGACAAACGCGGTTTTTTTGCACCATGCTGACCGGGAGCGGAATCCATTTTACATTTAGAATCCAAAGAGCGGCGCGCACTCTTCAAAAACAAATCCGTACCTTCGCGACGTGCTAACTTACATTTAGGGCCAATATAACGTGCCATGTTTCAAATCACTCCAATATTAAATACGACGTTTTTTAGGCGGACGGCAACCGTTATGAGGCAACGGGGTAACGTCAGTAATGCTGGTAATCTTGAAACCAAGAGCATTCAAAGCACGTACAGAGGATTCGCGACCTGGGCCTGGACCTTTAATACGAACCTCTAAATTTTTAACGCCATACTCTTGGGCAACTTTACCAGCTGCTTCTGCTGCAACTTGTGCTGCAAATGGTGTACTTTTACGAGAACCTTTAAAACCAGCGCCGCCAGAGGTAGCCCAAGACAACGCATTGCCTTGACGGTCAGTGATTGTAATGATGGTATTGTTGAAAGATGCATGAACGTGCACAATACCCTCACTCACGGTTTTACGTACTTTTTTACGTACACGTGAAGCTGTGTTTGCTTTAGCCATTAATAAAATTCCTTAAAATTTATTTCTTACCAGCAATCGCTTTACGCGGACCTTTGCGGGTACGCGCATTTGTACGAGTGCGTTGACCGCGGCATGGTAAGCCGCGACGATGACGGAAGCCACGATAGCAGCCCATGTCCATCAATCGCTTGATACTCATAGTTACTTCACGACGCAAATCACCTTCTACTTCATACTTGGCAACTTGGTCACGCAAAGCATCTAATTGGGTCTCGTCCAAATCTTTTGCTTTAGTATCAGGCGCAATATTTGCAGCCTCACAAATCAATTTAGCACGAGTAGCACCAATACCGTAAATAGCCTGAAGACCAATTACGATGTGTGCGTTATTAGGGATATTTACCCCTGCAATACGAGCCATATTTTTTCCTTTTTAGGGCAAAGTGTGTCACTATATCACAGAATCACATTAAAAGAAATATTCCATTAACCTTGACGCTGTTTGTGACGGGGATCAGTACAAATTACACGAACTACACGATTTCGACGAATAATCTTGCAATTTCGGCAAATTTTCTTAACAGATGGTTGTACACGCATTTTATTTTCCTTTTATTGGTTTATCTTGCTCTGAAAACGATTCGAGCCCTAGTTAAATCATAAGGTGTCAGCTCTACTGTGACCTTATCTCCCGGAGAAATACGAATGTAATGCATCCGCATCTTCCCAGAAATATGACCCAATACAATATGGTCATTCTCAAGTTTTACTTTAAATGTTGCATTAGGTAAAGTTTCAAGAATTTCACCTTGCATTTGAATAGTATCTTCTTTCGCCATAATTCTATTTCCGAGAAAATGATTTCATTTTGAACGAGTCATTAACTTATCATACTGTTGAGTAAGCCTATACGAATTTATTTGTGTACTAAAATCCATCGTTACAACAACTAGAATCAACAAAGACGTACCACCCAAATAAAAAGGTACATTTAAAACCGTAGTTAAGAACTCTGGAATTAAACAAATAGTTGTAATATAAAGAGCTCCAAACAATGTCAAACGTAATACAACTTTTTCTAAATACCTAGAGGTCTGCTCACCAGGTCTAATTCCAGGAACAAAAGCACCACTCTTTTTTAAATTCTCTGCCATTTCTTTAGGGCTAAAAAACAAAGCCGTATAAAAATAACAAAAGAAAATAACTGTCGCTGCAAATAAAGCCATATACAGCAATTGACCGTGTTGTAACAATCCAGCTATTTTATGCAAAACACTATTTGTATCAGCCGAACCAAACCAACCTAAAAGAGTAGATGGAAATAGAATAATACTGGAAGCAAAAATTGGGGGAATAACACCAGCCATATTCAACTTGAAAGGCATATGCGTATTTTGACTCCCCACCCTACCATTAAACTGGCGTTTTGCATAATGAATAGGAATCTTCCGCTGTGCACTTTCAAAGTATACAACCAAATAAATTAATAATAAGGCACCAAATACAATAAGCAACGCCGTAAGCATGCTCATAGAACCTTGGTTCGTCAGTGTAACCAGCTTTGCAATACCCGAAGGAATACCTGAAGCAATACCTGCCGTAATAATTAAAGAAATACCGTTCCCGATACCCCTTTCAGTAATTTGCTCCCCAAGCCACATAAGAAACATGGTTCCCGTTACCAAAGAAACTACCGTGGAAACATGAAACTCAAATGAACTTGTTACAACAACTCCTTGCTGAAATACGAAAGATGCAACACCTAGACTTTGAAGAATTGCTAACAAAACAGTACCATACCTAGTATATTTCGTAATTACCTTTCTACCAGCCTCCCCTTCTTTTTTTAAAGCCTTCAATGATGGCAAAATTTCAGAAGCGAGCTGTACAATAATAGAAGCTGAAATATATGGCATGATTCCTATTGCAAATATACTAAAGCGCTCTAACGACCCACCGGAAAACATATTCAACATTCCCAGGATGCCGTTTCCAGCGCTTTCGTATAATTTAGCTAAAGCAACAGCATCAACTCCAGGTACGGGTATATGGGCACCAATTCGAAAAACAATCAATGCTCCAAATAGAAACAAAAGACGTTTCTTAAGATCTCCAAACTTGGATAAACCTGATGACGTTTGTTGATTAGCCACAATATTAAACCTTACATTTCAATCTTACCACCAACAGCCTCGATAGCAGCTCTCGCACCTTTGGTAACTTTAATACCCCTCAAAGCAACTGCCTTAGAAATTTCACCAGAAGCAATAACTTTAACATTAGAGACTGTAGATGCAATCAGACCTGCTTGCTTTAAGACCAAAATATCAATCTCATTAACAGCAATTGATTCCAGTTCACTTAAACGAAGCTGTGCATTAGCTGATGCTGTTAAAGATTTAAAACCTCTTTTAGGGAGGCGTCGTTGCAAGGGCATTTGACCACCCTCGAAACCCACCTTATGAAACCCACCAGACCGGCTCTTTTGACCTTTATGACCACGACCACCTGTTTTACCAAGACCACTACCAATACCGCGTCCAACACGACGACCAGCATGCGTAGCACCAACAGCAGGTTGAATTGTATTCAAAAACATATCAAGACTCCACTTTCAACAAGTAGCTGATTTTATTAATCATACCACGGTTTTCAGGGGTATCTAAAACCTCTACCGTATGCTCGCGACGACGCAAACCTAAACCGCGTGCACATGCACGATGAGATTCAATTGTACCAATCAGGCTTTTAACCAATGTAACCCTAATCTTTTTTTGCTCAGCCATGGTTAACTCCCAAAATGTCTTCCACTGTCAAGCCACGTTTGGCTGCGATATCAGCAGGAGTATACAACTTAGATAAACCATCTAATGTTGCACGTACGATATTATATGGGTTAGTAGATCCGTGTACTTTGGCGGAGATATTATGAATGCCCATGGCATCAAAAACCAAACGCATAGGTCCACCGGCTTTTACGCCACTACCCTCTTTAGCAGGCTGCATAAATACTTTAGTAGCACCATGTTGACCAATAACCTCATGATGAATCGTACCATTTTTTAATGGAACCTTAATCATAGAGCGTCGTGCTTGATCCATCGCCTTTTGGACTGCAACAGGCACTTCTTTTGACTTACCTTTACCCATACCAATACGACCATCTCCATCACCAACAACAGTTAGCGCCGAGAAAGCCATAATGCGACCACCTTTAACTACTTTGGTTACACGGTTAACTGCAACCATCTTTTCAATCAGACCGTCACCGCGTTCTTCAATTTCATGTTTTGCCATCTGAAAGTCTCCAAATATTTAGAAGCTTAAACCATTTTCACGAGCAGCTTCAGCCAAAGCTTTCACACGACCGTGATATTGGAAACCTGAACGGTCAAAAGCAACTTTTTCAACACCTACTGCTTTAGCTTTTTCAGCAATACGCTTACCAACTACAGCTGCTGCTTCAACGTTGCTACCTGATTTCAGGCTACTACGTACTTCAGCTTCCAATGTAGAGGCTTGAGCCAATACTTTATCACCTTCAGCACTAATTACTTGAGCATAAATATGATTATTGCTGCGGAACACACATAATCTTACCATTTTCAAGTCCGCAATACGCGCACGGGTTTTGCGTGCACGACGGAGTCGGGTTGTATGTTTATCCATTAGTGAACCTCAATTATTTTTTCTTGGCTTCTTTCATCACTACTACTTCACCTACATAACGAACACCTTTGCCTTTATAAGGCTCAGGAGAGCGGAATGCACGAATTTCAGCAGCGACTTGGCCAACCACTTGTTTATCTGCACCAGTCAAAACGATTTCTGTTTGGCTAGGAGTTTGAACAGAAACACCTTCAGGCATTTCGTATACGATTGGATGAGAGAAACCCAAAGACAAGTTCAAAACTTTGCCTTGCGCTTGGGCACGATAACCCACACCAATCAATTGAAGTTTTTTCTCAAAACCTTCAGAAACACCCTTAACCATGTTATTAACCAATGCACGAGCAGTACCAGACATAGCATTAGCCTGTTTACTGTCATTTTTTGCAGCAAAAGTCAATTTACCATCGTTTAGTTCAATAGCAACATCGGAATGCAAAGGAAAGGACAGTTCGCCATGTTTACCTTTGATTACCAATGCATCTGTTCCGAATTTTACTTCTACACCAGCAGGAACAGTCACTGGGTTTTTTGCGACGCGTGACATTTACATTTCTCCACTAGGCTACGATGCACAACAACTCACCACCAACACCCTCAGAACGGGCTTTGCGATCAGTCATCACACCTTTAGAAGTACTAACAATAGCAACACCCAAGCCATTCATTACGCTAGGGATCTCGCTTGATGCTTTGTAAATACGCAAACCAGGACGTGAAACACGTTTAATTTGCTCAATCACAGGGCAACCTGCATAGTATTTCAATTGAATTTCCAATACCGGTTTTGCATCAGCAGAAACCGTAAAATCCTCGATATAGCCTTCATCTTTCAGAACTTTTGCAATTGCACATTTCAATTTTGAAGAAGGCATGGCAACAGCTGCTTTATTAGCACGTTGCGCATTGCGAATACGAGTCAACATATCGGAAATAGGATCATGCATACTCATTATTTATACTCCTATTACCAGCTAGCTTTAACAACACCAGGAATCTCGCCACGCATAGCGATTTCACGGATTTTAATACGACCCAAACCAAATTTACGGAAAGTGCCACGAGGACGACCTGTTAAAGCACAACGACGACGTTGACGTACAGGTGCTGCATTACGCGGAATGGATTGAAATTTCAAACGTGCTTCAAAGCGTTCTTCTTCAGTCGCATTAGCATCATTAATAACAGCGAAAATTGCCTCACGTTTAGCTGCAAACTTTTTCGCCAATGCTTGACGTTTCAGCTCACGATTAATAAGTGCTTTCTTAGCCATGATTATCCTTTAAACGGAAACTTGAACAGTGACAACAAAGCTTTCGCTTCTTCATCAGTTTTTGCAGTAGTTGTAATAGTAATATTCAAACCACGCAAAGCATCAATCTTATCGTATTCAATTTCCGGGAAAATAATTTGCTCACGAACGCCCATATTGTAATTGCCACGACCATCAAATGATTTACCGCTTACACCACGGAAGTCACGTACGCGAGGCAATGCAATAGTAATCAAACGATCCAAAAATTCAAACATTTGATCACGACGCAATGTTACTTTGCAACCAACTGGATAGTTATCACGGATTTTAAAACCTGCGATAGATTTACGGGCAACAGTAACAACTGGTTTTTGACCAGCAATTTTCTCTAAATCAGAAACAGCATGCTCCATTACTTTTTTATCAGCAACAGCTTCACCTACACCCATATTTAAAGTAATCTTTTCAATACGGGGCACTTCCATAACCGATTTGTAACCAAACTGTTTAACCAACTCAGGAACAACAGTACTTTTATAAAACTCTCTCAAACGAGCCATGTTATCTCCTTATGCTCCAATGATAGAGCCATTAGATTTGAAGAAACGAACGCGCTTAATTTTGCCTTCAGTTTCAATCAATTTAATACCAACACGGTCTGCTTTGTTTGTCTCAGGATTCAGAATTGCAACATTAGAAATATCCAAAGGCATTTCTTTTACAATAACACCACCCTCAACTCCGCGCATTGGATTCGGCTTCTGATGACGCTTAACAACATTTACACCAGAAACAATTACCTTACCACCAAGTACACGGATGATCTGACCCCGCTTACCCTTGTCTTTACCTGCGATAACAACAACTTGATCGCCTTTAACAATCTTATTCATTCCACCACCCCTTACAATACTTCAGGAGCCAATGAAACGATTTTCATAAATCGCTCAGTACGCAGCTCACGAGTTACAGGACCAAAAATACGAGTACCCAGAGGTTCGAGCTTATTATTTAACAACACAGCAGCATTGTTATCAAACTTAATCAAAGCCCCATCAGGACGACGAACACCTTTTGCAGTACGAACAACAACAGCATTGTAAACATCGCCCTTCTTGACACGACCACGCGGAGCCGCATCTTTAATTGCAACTTTAATAATATCGCCAACCGAAGCATAGCGACGCTTAGACCCACCCAATACCTTGATACACATTACTCTACGCGCACCAGAGTTATCAGCCACATCTAAGATGGTCTGCATTTGAATCATGTTATTACCTTTAAATTAACCAACTTAATTTACCACTTTCAGATAACTTACAGCAAAGCCGCTGCTTATTAAATGAAACCTTACGGTTCAAGTAAACCAGTCTTGGGCCCCGAGAGGGAAGAAACTTCCAGAAGAAACTGAAAGACAGGAAACGAAGTTTACACGCAAATTAAATTTGCTGCAATACTTCGTTTCCCATTTCAAGCACGTTGCTTTAATTCTTAAACAGAACGTGCTTTCTCAACCAGCTCACTGACAATCCAAGATTTAGTTTTTGATAATGGACGGGATTCCGATATAACAACTACATCACCAATTCCATATTGATTATTTTCATCATGGGCATGGATTTTAGTAGATAATCGAATAATCTTACCATACAGCGGATGTTTTACTTTACGCTCAACCAATACTGTTACGGTTTTATCCATTTTGTCGCTTACTACTTTGCCTTGCAAAGTACGAACATTTTTAGTTTCGCTCATTACTTAGCACCTTTTTCAGTTAAAACGGTTTTAATACGAGCAATATCGCGACGTACACGTTTCAATTCACTTGGTTTGCCTAATTGACCAGTAGCGTTTTGCATACGTAAGCCAAACTGAGCTTTCAACAAGTCCAACAAATCTGCATTCAACTGCTCAACGGATTTGTCTTTCAATTCATTTGCTTTCATTATTGACCCACCTGTCTTACTACAAAGGTTGTAGGAATAGGCAATTTGGCAGCAGCCAACTCGAATGCTTCACGAGCCAGTTCCTCTGGAACGCCATCCATTTCATACAACACTTTACCTGGTTTAATTTCGGCAATGTAATATTCCACGTTACCTTTACCGCCACCCATACGAACTTGAATAGGCTTTTCAGTAATCGGTTTATCAGGGAATACACGAATCCAAATACGACCACCACGTTTGATGTGACGGGTCATTGTACGACGAGCAGCTTCGATTTGACGGGCAGTCAAACGACCACGACCTACGGCTTTCAAGCCGAACTCACCGAAACTTACCTTATTACCGCGAGTAGCGATGCCGGTATTACGACCCTTTTGTTGCTTACGGTATTTCAGTCTAGTTGGCTGCAGCATTACGTCTACCTGCCTTTCTTTGTTTACTCTCATGTTCAGGTTTGGAAGATTTAATATTGCCTTCCGTATAAACCCAAACTTTCAGACCCAATACACCATATGTGGTGTGCGCTTCGCTGGTTGCATAATCTACATTTGCACGTAAAGTATGTAGTGGCACGCGACCTTCACGATACCATTCGCTACGGGCAATATCCGCACCATTCAGACGGCCTGAAGTCATAATCTTAATGCCTTTAGCACCAGAACGCATTGCATTTTGCATTGCTCGTTTCATAGCACGACGGAATTGAACACGTTTTTCCAACTGCTGGGCAATTCCGTCAGCAATAATTTGAGCATCCAACTCAGGACGGCGAATCTCTTCAATATTTACGTGAACAGGCACACCCATCAAGGCTTGCAAGTCACGCTTCAAAACTTCGATATCCTCGCCTTTTTTACCGATAACCACACCCGGACGAGCGGAGTGAATGGTAATGCGTGCAGATTTAGCAGGACGCTCGATCACTACGCGACCAACTGAAGCATTAGCCAATTTTTGACGCAAATAATTGCGAACATCGATATCCTGCTTCAAAACAGTAGAAAAGTCGGTGCTTTTAGCAAACCATTTTGAAGCCCAGTCTTTAGTTACCGCCAGGCGAAAGCCTGTAGGGTTAATCTTTTGTCCCATAGCTTTTCCTTAGTTACCCACTGTCACATTGATATGACAAGTTTGTTTTTCGATGCGGTTACCGCGACCCTTGGCGCGAGCTTGAAAACGTTTCAAGCTTGGACCTTTGTCAACAAAGATAGTTACCACTTTCAGTTCATCAATGTCCGCACCGTTATTATGCTCGGCATTAGCAATAGCTGACTCCAATACTTTTTTGATCAGCTCGGCACCTTTTTTAGGACTGAAAGCCAAAATATTCAAAGCTTGGGCAACGTCTTTACCACGAATCAAATCAGCTACCAAACGAGCCTTTTGAGCAGAGATACGGGCATTTTTATGTTGTGCATTTACTCTCATGATTCACCTTATTTCTTTTTAGCCTTTTTATCGGCCAGGTGGCCTTTAAAGGTACGGGTCAATGAGAATTCGCCTAATTTATGACCAACCATATTGTCGCTGATAAACACAGGCACATGGGTGCGACCGTTGTGCACGGCAATGGTCAGACCGATAAAATCAGGCAGAATGGTAGAACGACGAGACCAAGTTTTAATCGGGCGTTTGTCGTTGCTTGCGCGAGCAGCATCTACTTTTTTCAGCAAATGCAGGTCTACATATGGGCCTTTTTTCAATGAACGAGCCATATTAATTAACCTTTATTTGAGTAACGGCGACGAACAATCATATTATCCGTGCGTTTGTTATTACGAGTGCGGTAGCCTTTAGCAGGAGTACCCCATGGGCTGACCGGTTCGCGGGCTTCACCGGTACGGCCTTCACCACCACCATGCGGGTGATCGACAGGGTTCATGACAACACCACGAACGGTCGGACGAATACCACGCCAACGATTGGCACCGGCTTTACCGATTTTCTTCAGGCTTTGTTCTTCGTTACCGACTTCACCGATGGTTGCACGGCAATCTACGTTGATTTTACGAACTTCGCCAGAACGCAGACGGACTTGAGCGTATGCGCCTTCTTTAGCCAGCAACACCGCAGAAGCACCGGCAGAACGTGCAATTTGAGCACCTTTACCGGGTTTCATTTCGATACAGTGGATAGTCGTACCAACCGGAATGTTGCGGATCGGCAGGGTGTTACCTACTTTGATGGCAGCTTCAGCACCGGAAACCAATACAGCACCGGCTTGAATACCGCGAGGAGCGATGATGTAGCGACGTTCGCCGTCTGCATAGCACAACAGTGCAATAAAGGCAGTACGGTTAGGATCGTATTCGATACGCTCTACTTTTGCAGGGATACCGTCTTTGTTACGTTTAAAGTCTACAACACGGTAATGGTGTTTGTGACCGCCGCCTTTATGACGAGTGGTGATATGACCATTATGGTTACGACCGGCAGTAGAATTTTTCTTTTCGAGCAAAGGTGCATAAGGCGCACCTTTATACAAACCTTCTGTTACCACGCGAACCATGCCGCGACGGCCTGCAGAAGTTGGCTTCATTTTAACGATTGCCATTTTGTTTATTCCTTATCTGCAGCTGCAGCAGCGGCTTCCAAATCCAACTCTTGACCGGCAGCCAAGCTTACATAAGCTTTTTTAACATCGCTGCGGCGGCCCAAAGTACGACCAAAACGCTTAGTTTTGCCTTTAGTTGTAACGGTAGTTACAGAAGCAACTTGAACACCGAACAGCAGCTCAACAGCAGCTTTGATTTCAGGCTTAGTTGCATTTGCCAAGACTTTAAACGTCATTTGGTTGCGTTTTTCAGCCAATACGTTGCTTTTTTCAGAAACGATAGGTGCCAAAATCACTTGAGTCAAACGTTGTTGATTCATACCCATTGCTCCTCTAATTGTGCAACTGCATCTTTAGTGATGATTACTTTTTTGTAACGCAGCAAGCTGTAAGGATCAACTTGTTGAGCTTCCAAAACCAACACGTTTGGCAAGTTGCGTGAAGCCAAGTAAACATTCTCGTCGAGCTGTTTGGTTACAAACAACACTTGCTCCAGACCAAGATTTTTCACTTGTTCAGCAAAAACTTTGGTTTTAGGAGTTTCAGCAGTCAACGCTTCGATAGCAAACAAACGCTCGTCACGAGCCAATTGGGACAGAATAGTCGCCATACCGGCACGGTACATTTTACGGTTTACTTTTTGAGTGAAGTTTTCGTCAGGTTTGTTCGGGAACGCGCGACCACCTTTACGCCACAGCGGAGAAGAAGTCATACCGGAACGGGCACGGCCGGTACCTTTTTGACGCCATGGTTTTTTGGTTGAGTGTTTTACTTCGGCACGGGTTTTTTGAGCGCGGTTACCAGAGCGGGCGTTTGCCAAGTAGGCATTTACCAGCTGATGAACCAACGCTTCATTGTATTCGCGGGCGAACAAAGCATCAGAAACAGACAGGCTGCCTGAAACTTGTCCTTTAGCGTCAATTACTTTCAATTCCATTACGCACCTACTTTCACGCTAGGACGAACTACAACATCGCTGTTGACCGCACCCGGAACAGCACCCTTAACCAACAGCAGTTGGCGTTCTGCATCAACACGGACAACTTCCAATTTTTGAACAGTTGCTTTGGTGTTGCCGTATTGGCCGGCCATGCGTTTACCGGGGAACACGCGACCCGGGTCTTGCGCCATACCGATAGAACCTGGAACGCGGTGAGAACGGGAGTTACCGTGGGAAGTACGTTGGGCACCGAAGTTATGACGTTTGATCGTACCGGAGAAACCTTTACCTTTAGAGGTACCGGTTACATCAACCAGTTGACCGACTTCAAACATAGAAACGGTGATTTCGTCACCGGCTTTCAATTCAGCCAGTTTTTCTTCAGCCAAAGCAAACTCGATCAAACCGCGACCGGCTTCAACACCTGCTTTTGCAAAGTGTCCAACTTCGGCTTTATTGACACGGTTAGCTTTTTTCTGACCAAAGGTAACTTGAACGGCAGTATAGCCGTCAGTATCTTTGGATTTTACTTGTGTAACGCGGTTGGCAGACATATCCAAAACGGTTACCGGAACAGAAACACCCTGTTCGTCGAACACGCGGGTCATACCAACTTTGCGTCCAACCAGACCTAAAGTCATGATTATTTTCCTTTTAAAGTAAAGGGCCAGGCTACGATTGGCCTGTCTTTCAGACAAAGTTAAACTTGGCACGAATGTACCAAGTCAGACATTATATCTGACAAGTCAAAGAAATATCAACAAAAATATCTAAATATGCCGCCTGAAACGTTTTGAATCTTCAGACGGCATAGGATCGGACTCTTTTAAAAGGCCTGTATCCAATCATCACAGCGTATTCATCTTTCTTCGACAAATCGGAATATGGTTGATGACTGCATCCATTATTTCTTTGAGATGGTAGTTTTCGTATGCCGAATAGTAAACGGGTTTGGAAATCTGCAAACCTGTCGCTTCCAGAATCCTTTTTTGTACCGATTCGGCCTTCTCATCTAGAAACTGTTGCAAATTCGGCAGCGGCTGATGCAGCGCCTTATCCCAATAACGTCCTTTCATCGCCATATCCGCCTGATTAATCGCAACAACAACCCTATCCGGATCAATCATTTTAAGGATAACATCCCTCAACAAATCATAGGTCGTACCCAAATCGCGGGAGCTGCCGTCAAGGATAACGAACACCAAATCTATCCAGCCCCACTGCCCATCCGAATGAGTGTAGGTTTTGGACAGGACATCAATCAGTTTTTGCTGATGGGCGCGGTCGGCTTCTTTCCCGTCGCCCAAACCTGCGCTGTCCCAAAACCGCAACACATCGTTCAGCATATAACTTTCGACCAATTGCGTTTCGGGATCCACGCCTGTACCTACCTTGGCTTTTTGCTCGCCAAACAAGGCATTTAAGGTTGAGGACTTGCCGACACCTGTCGCACCAACAAGCAAGACATCCAGAGGACGGAAACCGGCTGCTGCGACTTTCTTCCCGATTTCAGAAATACGGTAACGATGCATATGCACTCCTACCAGCCAATCCAAGAGGCAAACGTGCTAATCATCCCTCCAATCGCTTTTGCAGCACCGCCGATCAGCGTCCCGACACCGCTCGCTATCGTTGAAACAACATCTTTAACCACGCCTCCCGCAGCCCCCAATATTTTCTCCAGCGCACTGCCGATACTGCTGTCGATTTCTTGCCGCTCCTCCTGTTTGCGGCGGCTGGTATCTCGTTCGATTTCTTCCACATTGATCTTCTCTGCCACAATCACCCATTTTTCAGACGGCATAGCCGTAATGATGTAACGCAACAGGCGGGTTATGTTATAGGGACGCTGCTCCTCATCTTCACTCTTAAAGCCCGCTGAAAAATAAATCGGATTGACCGTAACGCCGGTAGCTTCCTGAATGCGCTTGCGTGTCGAACACACTTTCTCTTCCAAAAAGTTTTCCAAGGCGGCGTTCGGACGGCCAGCTTCCGCATCCCAATTCCGCCCCTTCATCGCCATATCACACTGATTAATCGCAACCAGCAACCGGTCTGTACGGCCTTCCCCGCTCTTCTTCAATGTATTGATAATTACATTGTTAATCAGTTCGTATGATGTCCCCAAGTCCCTGGAACCGCCGTCGAGCAGTACCAAAACCAAGTCGATGACAGCATTGCCGTTACTGTCTTTCTCCAGCAGCTTATTGATGATATTGCGCCGGTGCCGTTGATCTGCCTCCTCTCCGTCGCCCAAACCCGGACTATCCCAAATCGTCATATTCTCCAATTCATATTTGGCAATATCCATAGTTTCAGGATCTACGCCCACGCCTACTTTTGCGACTTCCTTTACCGGACCATCGCTCTTTCCCATTGCCTGATCTATGCTGAACAGGGCATTGATGGTGGATGATTTGCCGCAACCGGTGGCTCCGGTAATCAAAATATTGACGTGCGTGTCCTGCAAAATCTTAACCGCCCGCTCCAAATCATGCCGTTCTTCCGAATTCAACTCTTTGTTGTTTAAAATATCTTTAAAGACTTTAAGTAAGCTCATCATCTTTCCTTTATTTACTTGAGAATAAAACATCATCCATCCTTAGAATCAGATGGATGCTTCTGCCCAAACCAAGCCCGATTCTACCTTTCTTCGGGGGGGGGGGGGGCAAGCCT
>NZ_CAUIXH010000020.1:0-34910 GCF_962707005.1 Neisseria basseii
TAATAAAAAGTTCTTTATTGTATGATAAGAAAATCGCTAAATCTGGATATATTATATTTTCTTTCTCTAAATCAACTTGCCCTATCAGTTTCCAAATCTTCTTTCTTATGGCTGTTTCTATACAGGATTTATAAGTCTTAAACCCAACAGAAAGAAGCTCATCCATATTGGCTGTCTTTTCTGAGAGATAATCAAAAATACCAAACTCGTATTGCCTCACCCTACATATGTAAGCAAATTTCCCATTTGGGAGCGAGATTTCATAGATTTTTCCGTATTTTTTTACACCCTTATCCATATTGATTATTTTTAATGTATTTTATTTGATAAATTGTCATCGAGTAGTCCCGTTTTGTTATTGTCGGGATTAGCAAAGGCCGCTTCGTATCCGTTCTTATTCCCGATGATAGGGATGGTTATGCAGGATAGAGGCGGCCCGGTAAAGCTGCTCGGTCAGAAGGACGCGCACCATGCCGTGCGGCAGGGTGAGGCTGGACAGGCGCATCATCATGCGGGCTTGTTGTTTGAGGCGGTCGGTCATGCCGTCCGCACCGCCGATGACGAAGCAGACGTGTTCGCCGTTTTGCTGCCAGCTTTTGAGGTGTTCCGCCAGCTCGACGGAGGTCGGTGCTTTGCCGCGTTCGTCAAGAACGACGAGGAACGCGCCTTGCGGAACGGCTTCAAGGATGCGTTTTTCTTCCGCCGCCATACCTTGGGCGGCATTCACGCCCGCGCCGCGTTTTTCGGGTTTGATTTCTTTGAGTGCGTAGGCGACGTCGCGTCCGAAGCGTTTGGCGTATTCGGCGACGGCCTCATCAACCCAGCTCGGCATTTTGGTGCCGACTGCCAAAACGGTAATGTTCAATGCTTTCTCCCTTACAGGAAAATGCCGTCTGAACATTCAGACGGCATCGGGAATCAGTCTGCAGCGTGCCACGGCTTCTGCATTCCGGCGTGGAAACTCGGTTTCTCGCCGCCCCAGAGGGTGTCGATGTCGTAGAAGTCGCGCACGGCAGGGAGCATGACGTGGACGACGAGGTCTCCTGCATCAACCAACGTCCATTCGCCGCTGTCGCCTTCGGTACTGAGGATTTCAAAACCGGCTTCTTTCAAATCGACGGCAACGTTGTTGGCCAGTGCTTTGACTTGGCGCGTACTGTCGCCGCTGGCGATAATCATTCTGGCAAACAGCGAAGTTTTGTCTTGCGTTTCGAGAACGGAAATGTCTTTGGCTTTGATATCTTCGAGGGCGTTGACGGCGACCTCGACCATTTTTTGCAGGTCTTGCAGTTCTTGCTCGTTCATTATGTTCCTAACGGGATGTTTTCAGACGGCATTATAGCCGTTCCTTACTGATTTGACTTTATTTTTCATACAAACCGTGTTCGCGGATGTAGCGTGCGGCGGCAGACGGGATGCCGTCTGAAACGCCTTGGCCGGCAAGGTTGCGGCGGATTTCCGTTGACGACGCGTTATGCATCGGGGCGGACAAGATGCGGACGCTGCCGTCCTGAAGGGCATTGCCCAGCCATGCGTGCAGTTCGCGCGGGGTTTGGTGCAGACTGTCGCCCTGCCGCATGGCGACGGCGATATTGGTTTCACGCACGAGCATCTGCCATTTTTTCCATGTGTGCAGCTTCATCAGGCTGTCGCTGCCCATCAGCCACCAGAGTTGTGCCGAGGGGAACTGCTGGCGGAAAATTTGGACGGTGTCGAAAGTGTAAGTCTCGCCGTGACGGACGATGTCGCAGTCGCTGACGGCAAAACGCGCGTCTTCTGCCGTTGCCAGTTCGACCATGGCAAGGCGGTCGGCGGCGGAAGCGGAGGCGGCGTCTTTGTGATACGAGCCGCCTGCCGGCAGGAAAACAACCGTGTCCAAGCCAATTTCATCGGCAAAGGCACGGGCGATATGAAAATGTCCGTTGTGTATCGGGTCGAAAGTGCCGCCGAACAGTCCGATTTTCTTCATGATGTTTCCGTTCCTTCCGATAAGTCCATGCCGTCTGAAACACTGCCGTCCACAATCAGGGTCAGTTTGCCGGTAACGGGATGGATGACCAATCCGTGAACGGCAATATGGCGCGGCATCAGCGGATGGCGGCGGATAAGTTCGACCGTATGGCGCACGCTGTCTTCGACGTTGTCGAAACCGGTCAGCCAGCCGTCGAGGTCGACACCTGCATAACGCAGGGTTTCGATACGGTCGTCGGGAATATTGCTTTCATGCACCTTACTGAGAAAGCCGGCCGCATTCAAACCCTGCATACCGCAATCGTGGTGGGCGATGACCATAATTTCTTTGACTTTCAGCTCAAACACGGCAACCAAAAGGCTCCGCATCACCGAACCCCACGGGTGCGTAACCAGCGCGCCGGCATTTTTAATCAGCTTGGCATCGCCGTTTTTCAAACCCAAGGCATCGGGCAGCAGCTCGATAATCCGCGCATCCATGCAGGACAAAATCGCCAACTCCCTGCCCGGGTATTTGTCGGTAAAATATTTCTCATATTCGCCCGACTCGACAAACTTCTGATTATAGGAAAGGATTTCGCTCAACTCGCTCATTTTGCCGTCCTCTGAAAAAGGGTTCACATTATAACGTTTCCGTCTGTTTTCCGCCTTCACCGTTGTCCAACAGCAGGAAAATGCACACCGCAAATGCCGACAACAGCAATGTCAACACCATTGCCCGCGCATAATTATCCTCACCCGCACGCCCCAAATAGGCATAAATCAAAGTCGTCAACGTCTGCCATTCCGGACGCGACAGGAACAATGTCGCCGCAAATTCGCCCACGCAGGTTGCCGCCGCCAAAGTCAGGCCGCGCCGCAACGCCGGTTTCAAGAGGGGGAACGTAATACGGTATGCCGTCTGAAAACCATCCGCACCCAAACCTGCCGCCGCCCTGCCGTAATCCGGCGACAGGGCATCCCAGGCCGATAAAACATCTTTTGCCACAAACGGATAAGCCAGCAGCGCATACATCGCCAGCAGCAACGGCAACGAAGCCGTCCACTGCGGATAAAGCAGCAGCACGCCCGCCGAAACACAAACCGGCGACACCATAAACGGCAAAAACATCAGCCCGCGCATCCACGCCGACCGCCGCGCCGCCGCCGCATACATGACACCCAATACCGCCGCCGAAAATACCGCCGCCGCCGAAAAGCGCAAAGTATTCCACACCGCCTGCCAAGTTTCGCGTTCCGCCAACACCTGCCAAGATTCTCCCGCAGAACAGGCCTTTACCACGACCGCCGCCAGCGGGAACAGGCAGCATATACCCAACACCGCCGCCGCAAACGCCAGCAGCACATATTCCCCGACCGACTGCGGTTCAGACGGCATCACAGGGGAAATCGCCTTATCCGAACCCGCGCGTCTGCCGAACCACGCATACAGCAATCCCGCCGCCGCCGTTACCCCCAACACCAGCCACACCAGTACCGAGGCAACCGCCATATCGAGTTCGAACATGACCAACTGGTAAATTTCCACTTCGACCGTGGCATAACGGCTGCCACCCAGCAGCAATGCCAGCCCGAACCCCGAAAAACAATACAGGAAAACAAGGCACACGCCGCCGGCAAGCCACGGGCGCAAAACGGGCATTTCAATGTCCCAAAACCGCCGCCACGCCCCCGCGCCCAATGTCCGTGCCGTCTGAAGCCGTGCCGCAGGCACTTGAACAAACCCCTGATATGCCGCCCTGACCAGCACGGGCAGGTTGAAAAACACATTGCCGTACAACAACAGATACGGCGTATCCTGCCAGCCGCGCCACAACAGGCCGTCCGCCCCGAACAGAGCCAGCACGCCCATGCCCGCCACCAACGTGGGCATTACGAAAGGCAGCATCAGCAGGCGCAGCACGAAAGTCCGCCCCGGGAACGCCAGCCGCGCGAGCACCCACGCGACAGGTACGCCCAAGGGAAGCACCAAGATACAGGTTGCCGCCGCCTGAAATACCGTCCATGCCAAACGTTCGAGCATATAAGCATCCGACAGCACCGCGCCCCACGCCAAACCATCATACGCCGCCATCGCCCACAAAGGCGCAAGCACCATCGCGGTCAAAAAACACAGGGGCGGCAGCGTAACCAATCCAACAACCGCCCAACGCCGCATATCCATCCGTTTTCCTATTTCAAAACATAATGGCTGGATTGTACCCAAAGCCGATCAAAAATGACTGCACAATTTTATCCGTCCGCAGTCAAACCGCCGCCAACCGCCGGAATTCAGAGGCAAACACCGGCGCGGGTGCGTAACAAAACAGCCGAAACCGGTACACCGAACCGGAAAACATCCGGAAAACATATTCAAACCCGAAACAAAATGCCGTCTGAAACCCTTTCAGACGGCATCGGATTCCTACCCGGCAGACGGTATCAACCCAAACTCAACAGCAGGTTGCGGAACGCGTTCGGGTCTTTGATAAACGTCATCTCACCCTCCTGCGGAAAATGAAAATCCAACAGGCGCGACACCCAAAAACGGATGCAGCCGGCACGTTGGGCGGTCGGGAAATACGCCTTTTCTTCGGCACTCAAGGGGCGCACGCCCTCATAACCGCCGATAAACGCCTTTTTCAACGCCTCATCCAACTTATTGTCCGCCGTCCTTGCCCAATCGTTGACCGCAATCGCCAAGTCATACATAAAATTGCCCCGGCAGGCATAATAGAAATCGATGAAGCCCGATACCTGACCGCCGTCAAGCAACACATTGTCTTTAAACAGGTCGGCATGGATGATGCCCGAAGGCAGATGATTGCCGAGATTGTCCTTCAGCGCATCGATTTCAGAACACAGCAGCGCGGCATCGTCTTGCGGCAGGACGGGCAGCAGCCGGGCGCACGCCTCCGTCCACCACGCATCGTAACGCGGGTTTTCCATTTCCAAAGGGAAATCGGCGGCGGCAAGGTGCATTTTGGCCAGCATCGCACCGGTATGGAAACACTGCTCCGCCGTCGGCAGCGCGGTATCCGAACCTTTCAGGCAGGCAACCAAACAAGCGGGCTTGCCCACCAAAACGGAATCAAGCCGGCCGTCTTTGCGCGCAACCGGCGCGGCAACCGCCACGCCCTTCATACTCAAATGCCGGTTAAGCTCCAGAAAAAACGGCAACTCTTCCTGTTTCAACACTTCAAACACGGTTAGCACATAACGTCCCGAAGTCGTCGTCAGAAAATAATTGCTGTTGGTAATCCCCTGCGCGATGCCCTGCAGGGAAACAAATTCCCCCAAATCGTAACCGCTCAGGAAGCCGCGCATTTCATCATCGGAAACACTGGTATAGACAGACATATCAACTCACTTGCTCAAAAACGGGCAAACCCGCCGTCAGAATGCCGGACGGCAGGCAAACATATAATTCACATCGGTCGAATCGCACAGGGCATAAGTTTGCGACAACACATGGTAAGTCATACCCTTCGTATCCGCCACATCCAAGCCTGCCTGACGGCACATCCTCGCCAGCTCGGCAGGCGCGATGAATTTTTTCCAGTCGTGCGTGCCTTTGGGGACAAACTTCAACAGATATTCCGCCGCCACAATCAGATGCAGGTACGATTTCGGGTTTTTATTGATGGTGGAAAAAAACACCATGCCGTCCGGCTTGACCAGCTTGGCACAAGCACGCACGATGGCGGCGGGATCGGGGACGTGTTCCATCATTTCCATGCACGTTACCACATCGAACGAGTGCGGTTCCGCCTCGGCAAGGTCTTCCACGCGGATACATTCGTATTCGATATCGGCGACATTGTTCAAAGCCGCGTGCAGACGGGCGGTTTCCAACGACTGTTCCGCCATGTCGATGCCTTTGACAAACGCCGCGCCGCGCCGCGCCATGCTTTCCGCCAGGATGCCGCCGCCGCAGCCTACATCCAAAACCCGTTTGCCGCACAAATCCGCGTGTCCGTCGATATAATCGAGCCGGAGCGGATTGATGTCGTGCAAGGGCTTGAATTCGCCCGACTTGTCCCACCATTTGTCGGCAATCCGGCTGAATTTGGCAATTTCCTCTGCGTCCACATTATATTTTCTGTCAGACATCCTGCCTCCCATCATTCAAAAACACGGCGGCGTCCGCCGTTGCCCAAAAGGAAAAAGATTATACTATGGAACGTCATGCCGTCTGAACAGACTTTCAGACGGCATGACCGCAAACACCTTACAGCCCCCCGCACTTTACGGCATAATGGCGGCCACGCTTTTCGTCAGAAAGATAAATATGTCAACCAAAACCCCTTCCCTATTCGGCGGCGCGATGATTATCGCCGGTACGGTTATCGGTGCAGGTATGCTTGCCAACCCGACCGCCACCTCCGGCGTATGGTTTACCGGCTCGCTGGTCGTGTTGCTGTACACCTGGTTTTCCATGCTCTCCAGCGGCCTGATGATTTTGGAAGTCAACACCCACTATCCGCACGGCGCCAGCTTCGACACCATGGTTAAAGACCTGCTCGGCCCGGTTTGGAACGTCATCAACGGCGTTGCCGTCGCTTTTGTTTTATACCTGCTTACCTACGCCTACATCTTCGTCGGCGGCGACCTGACTGCCAAAGGCATCGGCAGCGCGGTAGGCGGCGAAATCTCGCTCACCGTCGGCCAACTCGTCTTCTTCGGCATTCTCGCCTTTTGCGTTTGGGCATCCGCACGCTTGGTTGACCGTTTCACCGGCATCCTCATCGGCGGCATGGTATTGACTTTTATTTGGGCAACCGGCGGCCTGATTGTCGATGCCAAAATGCCTGTCCTGTTCGACACCCAAGCACCTGCCGGCACCAGCTACTGGATTTATGTCGCCACCGCCCTGCCCGTCTGCCTTGCCTCATTCGGCTTCCACGGCAACGTCTCCAGCCTGCTCAAATACTTCAAAGGCGACGCGCCCAAAGTCGCCAAATCCATTTGGGCGGGTACGTTGGTCGCGCTCGTGATTTACGTCCTCTGGCAAACCGCCATCCAAGGCAACCTGCCGCGCAACGAGTTCGCACCGGTTATTGCCGCAGAAGGCCAAGTTTCCGTCCTGATCGAAACGCTGTCCAAGTTCGCCCAAACCGGCAATATGGACAAAGTGTTGACCCTGTTCTCCTACATGGCGATTGCAACGTCCTTCCTTGGTGTAACGCTCGGCCTGTTCGACTACATCGCCGACATCTTCAAATGGAATGACAGCATTTCCGGCCGTACCAAAACCGCCGCACTGACCTTCCTGCCGCCTTTGATCTCCTGCCTGCTCTTCCCTACAGGCTTCGTTACCGCCATCGGCTACGTCGGCCTGGCCGCAACCATCTGGACAGGCATCATCCCCGCCATGCTGCTCTACCGCTCGCGCCATAAATTCGGCGTCGGCAAAAACTACAAAGTTTACGGCGGCTTGTGGCTGATGGTTTGGGTCTTCCTTTTCGGCATCATCAACATCGCCGCACAGGTATTGAGCCAAATGGAACTCGTCCCCGTATTCAAGGGATAAAGGCAAAATGCCGTCTGAAGCCCGCCGACGGCTTCAGACGGCATTGCCTCGTTATCGCGCGGCACAGGCGCATCACTGCCGATATTTCAGTATAATGCCACCCCCGACCTGCCCCAATCCAAAGGAAACGCGATGAAACTCATCATTCTCGACCGCGACGGTGTCATCAACCAAGATCGCGACGACTTCGTCAAATCCGTTGACGAGTGGATACCTATTGAAGGCAGCATGGATGCGGTGGCATTCCTGACGCAGGCGGGCTGCACCGTCGCCGTCGCCACCAACCAATCCGGCATCGGGCGCAAATATTTCACCGTTCAAGACCTGACCGAAATGCACGCCAAAATGCACCGCCTCGTCCGTCAGGCAGGCGGCGAAATCAACGGCATCTGGTTCTGCCCCCACACCGATGCCGACGGCTGCGGCTGCCGCAAGCCCAAACCGGGCATGATTGAAGACATCATCGGACGCTTCAACGCCCAAGCCTCGGAAACTTGGCTGGTCGGCGACAGCCTGCGCGATTTGCAGGCAATCGATGCCGTCGGCGGAAAACCCGCGCTGGTTCTGACCGGAAAAGGCAAAAAAACGCTCTCCCAACACGGACACGAATTGCCCGAACACACACAGGTTTTCGATACCCTGCTCGATTTCTCACAATACATCATGCAGGAAAACGCCGCACCGCAAGCCGACTGAACATACCGCATTCCGACAAGGCAAAACCATGCTCATCATCCGTAACCTGATCTACTGGCTGATACTCTGTTCCAGCCTGATTTTCCTCTTTCCCTTTATGCTGCTCGCCTCGCCTTTCCGGGACGGGGCGCACAAGATGGCGCGGGTCTGGGTCGGCATCCTCAACTGGTCGCTCAAACACATCGTCGGGCTCAAATACCGTATCATCGGCGCGGAACACATTCCGGACCGCCCCGCCGTCATCTGCGCCAAACACCAAAGCGGCTGGGAAACGCTCGCCCTTCAGGACATTTTTCCGCCGCAGGTTTACGTTGCCAAACGCGAATTGTTCAAAATCCCCTTTTTCGGCTGGGGTTTAAAACTGGTCAAAACCATAGGCATAGACCGCAACAACCGCCGCGAAGCCAACGAACAGCTCATAAAACAGGGGTTGGCGCGCAAAAACGAAGGCTATTGGATTACCATTTTCCCTGAAGGCACGCGCCTTGCACCCGGAAAGCGCGGCAAATACAAACTCGGCGGCGCGCGCATGGCGAAAATGTTTGAGATGGACATCGTCCCCGTCGCCCTCAACAGCGGCGAATTTTGGCCGAAAAATTCCTTTCTGAAATATCCGGGGGAAATCACCGTCGTCATCTGTCCGACCATCCCGCACGCAAGCGGCAGCGAAGCCGAATTGATGGAAAAATGCGAACACCTCATCGAAACGCAGCAGCCGCTCATTTCCGGCGCAGGCCCGTTTGCCGCCAAAATGCCGTCTGAAACCGTATGACCTCCCTGATCCACACTCTTTCAGACGGCATGGAACTGACCATAGAAATCAAACGCCGTGCCAAGAAAAACCTGATTATCCGCCCTATCGGCACACATACCGTCAGCATCAGCGTCCCACCCTACTTCTCCGTCTCCGCTCTAAACCGCTGGCTGTATGAAAACGAAGCCGTCCTGCGGCGAACACTGGCAAAAACACCGCCGCACAATACGGCAAACCGACTGCCCGAACATATCTGGTTCCACGGCAGGCAGCTTGCCCTCACCGCCCATCAAGACACGAAAATCCTGCTGATGCCGTCTGAAATCCGCGTTCCCGAAGACACGCACGACAAACAGGCAGCACTGTTGGCAACCTTTCTGAAACGGCAGGCTCAAAGCTACCTGCTTCCCCGCCTCGAACACCACGCCCGCACCACACAACTGTTCCCCGCTTCCTCCTCGCTGACCTCTGCCAAAACCTTCTGGGGCGTGTGCCGCAAAACCACAGGCATACGCCTCAACTGGCGGCTGGTCGGCGCACCGGAATACGTTGCCGACTACGTCTGCATACACGAACTCTGCCACCTCGCCCACGCCGACCACAGCCGCACCTTTTGGGAACTGACCCGCCGCTTCGCCCCCTACGCGGACGAAGCGAAACAGTGGCTCAAAATCCACGGCAGGGAACTTTTCGCCTTGGGTTGACGCTGCCGGGCAGACATCCGCCAATTCAGGCTTCCGCCCAAACGGACATCCGGAAGGCAGCATCACAGCTGGCGGCACATACCGCTGCCGCCGCTTTCAGACGGTATTTTTTGCGTTTTTCGGGATGGAAGGGGAAGTGAAACGCCGTCAAACCGATAAGTTTCTGCACCGACCGGTCTGGATTCCCGCCTGCGCGGGAATGACGGTTCGGGTATTTCTGACGATTCATCGAGCCGTAGGGTGAAATGTAGGGTGGGCTTCAGCCCACCGATTCCACCGATTCCACCAATTTCACCGCATCAAAGGTTTTTGGCGAACCGGCGGGATTCGGCGGTTTCGGTTTTCGGCGGAGTTGGTGGAATTTTTGAAATCGTTGAAATTGGCGAAGTTGGTTGGAATCGGCGGAATCGGCGGGCTGAAGCCCACCCTACAGCCTTTTTCTACACAATACGGTAATTTTGAAGTTCGAGAATCGTTGTTTACAAGTCCAAGTGGAAATTTTGTAAAATTTGAAACCACATATCAAGTATTACCAAACGGAACAAGGGTATTTAATACAGTAATTCCCAAAGGGGGACAATAATGTATGAAAATATGTTACTTAACGCAGATGAGTTAATGTGGTTTTTTGAAAAAGAACCAGTAATTAGCGAAGATGAAAGTTGTGTTATTTTCAAATTAAATGACGGTACCAATAATTTTGAAATTGCCTTTGGATATGCTTTGCCGTATGTATCCATAAAAGTTTTTTCATCCATTGGAATGATTTGCTCATATTATTTAGAGCAAATTATTGAAATGAAAATAAAAAATGATGAGATAAGTGAATATCTTTATGTTGAATTAAAACAAAATAACGATGTTAGTAGTTTTAGCATAAGAATAAAACCACATATCCAAATAAACTTGCAATCGCTTTGTAGCTAATAAGCAGTAGCATGAGCAACTTTTTTGGCATTTACTGCAATAACATTCAGGAACATTACCTACAACAATGCCGGCGTCGTCTGCGTATTTACCGACAAAAGAGTGCAAAAGCCTGCCGCAGGCAGCGAATCGTCCGTAAGCGGATCGGCTCCTGCAAAATAGGCTTCCGTCCGCACACCGGCTCAGAACGTACCCCGTTTGAAAACAAAAATGCCGTCTGAAACCCGACATCCGGTTTTCAGACGGCATTTTTTGCTTGACGTTTAACTGTAAATCTTCGCGCCTTTTTTGACGAACTCAATCGCTTTTTCTTCCATGCCTTGCTGTTGGGCTTTTTGCTTGTCGGCGTAGTCGCGCACTTCCTGCGTGATTTTCATCGAGCAGAATTTGGGGCCGCACATCGAGCAGAAGTGGGCGATTTTCGCGCCTTCGGCGGGCAGGGTTTCGTCGTGGAAGCTTTCGGCGCGTTCGGGGTCGAGGCTTAAGCGGAATTGGTCGCGCCAGCGGAATTCGAAACGCGCCTTGCTCAGGGCGTTGTCGCGCAACTGTGCGCACGGCCAGCCTTTGGCGAGGTCGGCGGCGTGGGCGGCGAGTTTGTAGGTAATAATGCCGGTGCGCACGTCTTCTTTGTCGGGCAGCCCCAAATGTTCTTTAGGGGTAACGTAACAAAGCATCGCCGTGCCGTACCAGCCGATATTGGCCGCGCCTATGCCCGAAGTGATGTGGTCGTAGCCGGGGGCGATGTCGGTAACGAGCGGCCCGAGTGTATAGAAAGGCGCTTCAAAGCAATGTTGCAGCTCTTCGGTCATATTTTCTTTGACGCGTTGCAGCGGCACATGGCCGGGGCCTTCGATCATGACTTGTACGTCGTGTTTCCACGCTTTATCGGTCAATTCGCCCAAGGTGTGCAGCTCGGCGAATTGGGATTCGTCGTTGGCATCGGCAATGCAGCCGGGGCGCAGGCCGTCGCCGAGGCTGAACGATACGTCATACGCCTTCATAATTTCGCAGATTTCGTCGAAATGCGTGTAGAGGAAGTTTTCCCGATGATGTGCCAAACACCATTTCGCCATGATGGAACCGCCGCGCGAGACGATGCCGGTGAGGCGGTTGGCGGTCATCGGCACATAACGCAGCAATACGCCCGCGTGTATGGTGAAATAGTCCACGCCTTGCTCCGCCTGTTCGATTAAGGTGTCGCGGAACAAATCCCAAGTCAAATCTTCGGCAATGCCGCCGGTTTTTTCCAAAGCTTGGTAAATCGGCACGGTGCCGATGGGGACGGGCGCGTTGCGGATAATCCATTCGCGCATTTCGTGGATGTGCGCGCCTGTGGACAAATCCATAATCGTGTCCGCGCCCCAACGCAGCGACCACACCATTTTTTCGACTTCTTCGGTCAGGCTGGAGGTAACGGCGGAGTTGCCCAAGTTGCCGTTGATTTTGACGCGGAAGTTGCGGCCGATAATCATCGGTTCGAGTTCGGGGTGGTTGATGTTGGCGGGGATAATCGCGCGTCCGGCGGCAATTTCTTGGCGCACGAATTCGGGCGTGATTTGGTCGGGATGGGTTGGGATATTCGCGCCGAAACTTTGCCCTGCGTGTTGTTTCAAGAGCTTGGCGTATTCAGGCCGTCTGAAAAGCTCGTCCAGCTTCATGCGTTCGCGTATGGCGACAAACTCCATTTCCGGCGTAATGATGCCTTGGCGCGCGTAGTGAAGCTGGGTTACGTTGCTGCCGCTTTTTGCGCGGCGCGGACGGGTGATTTGGTTGAAACGCAGATGGGCGGTTTTCGGATCGTGTGCGCGTTCGATGCCGTATTCGCTGGACAGCTTGGGCAGGATTTCAGTATCGCCGCGTTCGTCCAGCCACGCCGTGCGGATGTGCGGCAGGCCTTGTTTCAGGTCGATGTGCGCCGCCGGATCGCCGTACACGCCGCTGGTGTCATAGACGGGAATCGGCGGGTTGGCTTCCGTACCTTGCGCCGTGTAGGTGTCGTCCTGACGGATTTCGCGCAAAGGCACGCGTATGTCGTCGCGGCTGCCTTGCAGATATACGCGCTCGGAGTTCGGATATTTGAAGCGAATGCCGATGTCTTCGCTCAAGTCGGCAAGCTCACGCGCTTCGTTGCCGGAAGTTTTGGCGGTTTTTTTTGGCGTAGTCATAAAAAATGCTCCTGTTTTCTCGTTTAGAATAAAGAAACAGGAGCGTTTTGCGTTTTCAGACGGCATTTGAAAACCAATGCCGTCTGAAAGACAGAATCCGTGAAAACTCCCCACGCAGGTATTATCCCGATCGGGTGTAAAGGGTATTTCTCAGCCGCCTGAACATCAGGCAGCACCCCTGTTTCAATGTTAACCAAAATTAAACCACGGGCTTGGATTTTTGTAAAGAAAATAATATTTCAAATCAGTCATAAACCGCCGGACGGCAAAATTTTATGATTTTTCGCGGAAATAATGTTTGACAACATAAAAAATCTACCGTATAGTTTCATCTTCTGACGCGGGATGGAGCAGCATGGTAGCTCGTCGGGCTCATAACCCGAAGGTCGTAGGTTCGAATCCTGCTCCCGCAACCAAATATCAAACCCCTCGGTTCAATGCCGAGGGGTTTTGTTTTGCCTGTTTCCTGCCGCCTCCGTTTTTTGCCGGATTTTCCTTCCTGCCGCAATATCGGAACGGCAGACCGCCGTCTGTTTGCGGTTGCAAATTCAGGCGGTTTGGCTACAATCTTCCTCATTGTCTTCAAGAAAGCCGACTATGCCGACCGTCCGTTTTACCGAATCCGTCAGCAAACAAGACCTTGATGCCCTGTTCGAGTGGGCAAAAGCAAGTTACGGTGCAGAAAGCTGCTGGAAAACGCTGTATCTGAACCGTCTTCCTTTGGGCAACCTGTCGCCGGAATGGGCGGAACGCATCAAAAAAGACTGGGAGGCAGGCTGCTCGGAGTCTTCAGACGGCATTTTCCTGAATGCGGACGGCTGGTCGGATATGGGCGGACGCTTGCAACACCTCGCCCGCAGTTGGCACTGTGCGGGACTGTTGGACGGCTGGCGCAACGAGTGTTTCGACCTGACCGACGGCGGCGGCAACCCCTTGTTCGCGCTCGAACGCGCCGCCTTCCGCCCGTTCGGGCTGCTCAGCCGCGCCGTCCATCTCAACGGTTTGACCGAATCGGACGGCAGATGGCATTTTTGGATAGGCAGGCGCAGTCCGCACAAAGCGGTCGATCCCGACAAGCTCGACAATATTGCCGCCGGCGGTGTTTCCGGCGGCGAAATGCCGTCTGAAGCCGTGTGCCGCGAAAGCAGCGAAGAAGCCGGTTTGGATAAAACGCTGTTTCCGCTCATCCACCCGGTATCGCGCCTGCACAGCCTGCGCCCCGTCATCCGGGGTGTGCACAATGAAATCCTGTATGTGTTCGATGCCGTCCTGCCCGAAGCCTTCCAACCCGAAAATCAGGACGGCGAGGTGGCGGGTTTTGAGAAAATGGACATCTGCAGCCTGGTTGCCGCCATGTTGTCGGAAAACATGATGCACGACGCGCAACTGGTTACGCTGGACGCGTTTTGCCGTTACGGTCTGATTGATGCCGCCCACCCGCTGTCCGAGTGGCTGGACGGCATACGTTTATAGGATGCGCCATGCTTGAACTGAACGGACTCTGCAAACGCTTCGGCGGCAAAACCGTCGCCGACAACATCTGCCTGACTGTCGGGTGCGGCAAAATACTCGCCGTTTTGGGGCGGTCGGGCTGCGGAAAATCCACCCTGCTGAATATGATTGCGGGCATCGTCCGGCCGGACGGCGGCGAAATTCGGCTGAACGGGGAAAACATTACCCGTATGCCGCCCGAAAAACGCCGTATCTCGCTAATGTTTCAAGATTACGCGCTGTTTCCCCATATGAGTGCGCTGGAAAATGCGGCATTCGGTTTGAAAATGCAAAAAATGCCGAAAGCCGAAGCCGAACGCCTTGCCATGGCGGCACTTGCCGAAGTCGGACTGGAAAACGAGGCGCACCGCAAGCCTGAAAAACTTTCCGGGGGCGAGAAGCAACGGTTGGCACTGGCGCGCGCTTTGGTTGTCCGCCCTTCCCTGCTGTTGCTGGACGAATCGTTTTCCAGTTTGGACACGCATTTGCGCGGCACGCTGCGCCGTATGACCGCCGAACGCATCCGAAACGGCGGCATCCCTGCCGTTTTGGTAACGCATTCGCCCGAAGAGGCCTGCACGGCGGCAGACGAAATCGCCGTGATGCACGAGGGGAAAATCCTTCAATGCGGTACGCCCGAAACTTTGGTTCAAACGCCTTCCGGCGTGCAGGTCGCCCGTCTGATGGGTCTGCCCAACACCGACGATGACCGCCATATCCCGCAAAATGCCGTGTGCTTGGACAATCATGGAACGGAATGCCATCTGCTCTCCCTCGTCCGCCTGCCCGACTCGCTCCGGCTTTCCGCCGTCCATCCCGAACACGGCGAGCTGACATTAAACCTGACTGTCGGACAGCATACGGACGGTATTTCCGGAAACGGTACGGTACGCATCCGCGTCGATGAAGGGCGTATCGTCCGTTTCCGATGATGCGGCAGAAAAGCCTGCCAAACAAAATGCCGTCTGAAAATTTTTCAGACGGCATTTCTTGACCAAAGCAGCTGTATTTTTTAAGGGCGTTATTTGACTGCAATCTTTTTCCATTGTCAACAATATTTATTTCCGCACTTTGGCTTCGCCCTCTTCCTCGACCGACACGCTGTTGATCTGTTTGATCAGCTTTTCCGACTTCTCTTCGTCTTCGCAGCGGATGACTTTCGCAATATCATTTTCGAGCTGTCCGGCATTGCTGTGCAGAATGATGTTTTTGACGGGCAGGATGTTGTTCGGATTCATGGAAAAACGGCGCAGCCCCATACCCAATAAAACGCGGGTAAACGCGGTATCGCCCGCCATCTCACCGCATACGGATACGTCTTTGTCCATGCGGTTGGCGGTACGGATGACGTGTTGCAGCATTTTCAGCACGGCGGGATGGCCGGGCTGGTAGAGGTGGCTGACGCTGTCGTCGCCGCGATCGACTGACAGAATATATTGGATCAAATCGTTGGTGCCGACGGAGATGAAATCGACCAGTTTCAAAATGCTGCCGACGGTCAGCGCGGCAGACGGGATTTCAATCATGCAGCCGATGCCGACTTCGCCGAAGGCATCGCCGCGTTCGGCAAGCTGGCGGCGGGCGGTGTCCAAATGAATCAGGCACTGGCGCACTTCGGATACGGAGGTAATCATCGGCCACATCATGCGGACGGGGCCGTGTACCGCCGCACGGAGGATGGCGCGCATCTGTGTGCGGAACATGACCGGTTCGGCAAGGCACAGGCGGATGCCGGTCATGCCCAGCGCGGGGTTGAGGCTGCCGTTGGGCGTGCTGTTTTTCCCGAACCAGCGCGGATTCTTGTCCACACCCAAATCGACTGTCCGTATCGTTACGCTTTTGCCCTTCATTTTTTTGACAATCGCGCTGTACACTTCGTACTGCTCGTCTTCAGACGGCATCGTATCGCGGTTCAGGTAAAGAAACTCGCTCCTGAACAACCCGATGCCGTCTGCGCCGAGGTTGTGCAGCGGTTTCACGTCTTCGGCGGATTCTATATTGCCCACAAGCTCGATGCAGACCCCGTCGGCGGTGGCGGCGGCGGTTTTTTTGAGCTTGTTCAACTCGCGTTTGTGGCTGCGGTATTCGCGGGCGCGGCGGCGGTATTCGTCCAAGACGGTTTCATCGGGCGCGATAATCAGGATGCCGTTGATACCGTCCACGATGACCGTTTCTCCCTCGGTAATCAGTTTGCGCGCGTTGTGCAGCCCGACGACGGACGGGATGTCCAAGCTCCTGCCCAAAATCGCCGTATGCCCGGTGGGGCCGCCGGCATCGGTAACGAAGGCGGCAATGCGCTGCTCTTTAAACAAAACCGTGTCGGCGGGTGAAAGGTCGTTTGCAATCAGCACGGTTTCGTCAAACAGGTTGTCGGCAACTTCCAACTCGTTGCCCTGCCCGATCAGGTTGTTGTGGATGCGGCGGACGACTTGCAGCATATCCTGCTTGCGTTCGCGCAAATAGGCATCGTCCATATTGTCGAATTGGGCGGCGAGTTTGTCGCTCTGCTGCTTCAATGCCCACTCGGCGTTGATTTTTTGTTCCCTTAAAATATCGACGGGTTCGCGCGACAAGGTAACATCGGTCAAGAGCATCAGGTGCAGCGAGATGAACGCGCCCAACTCGGTCGGGGCGTTTTCGGGAATCGCGCTGCGGAGCTGTTCCAACTCTTTGCGCGTGGCTTTGACGGCGGCATCGAAACGTTCGGTTTCGGCACCGGTGTCCGCCTCCGCGACATCATACTGCGGCACTTCCTCCGTGCCGCGCGCAATCAGGTGGGCGCAACCGACGGCAATGCCTTTGCCCGCCGCCACGCCGTGCAGCACAATACTCATTATTCGCCCTCGCCGAAGTAGCCGTTGATTAAGTCGGTCAATGCCTTCATGGCTGCGGCTTCGTCCAAGCCGTCGGTTTCCAGCTCGATGACCGTACCCTTGGCGGCGGCGAGCATCATCAGCCCCATAATGCTTTTGCCGTTGACGCGGCTGTCGTTTTTCGTAACCCAGACTTCGCTTTTGAATTGGGACGCGGTTTGGGTGAACTTGCTGGACGCGCGGGCGTGGAGTCCGAGTTTGTTGATGATTTCGATGGATTGTTTGAGCATTTCGGTTCCCGTGTTATGTATATCGGCAGCAGACGCCGTTTAAAATGTTTTCCTGCCCTGCCGCTTCTTCAGACGGCATCGCCGCTGCGCCGGCACACCAAATCTTCGGGCGCGGACGTGATGGCGAAAATGCCCTTTACCGCCGCCTCTCTGACGCATTCGGTAAAGGCGGCAAGGTCTTCCGCCGCCGGCGAATATTGGACGGCCTTAATCATCATCGGCGCGTTCAGCCCGGTCAAAATCGCCGATTTGTTTTCGCGCACGAGCCGGCGGGCGGCATTGCAGGGGGTCGCGCCGAAGATGTCGGTCATAATCAATACGCCGTGGTTTTCAGGAAACTCTTGCAGCGCGGCAATGGCGTTGTTGATGATGTCGTCTTGGTCTTCCGTCGGCTGCACGCCGAGTATGCGGACGTTTTCAGGCAGCCCGCCCGGAAAAAAATGATGCGCCAGCTTGCGGTAGGCTTCGCCTATGGTTTCGTGTGTGATGATTAAAAGCCCTATCATATTATGCGTCCTGTTCCTCGTTGTCCTGCCGGCATATGGGCGCAATGCCGTCTGAAAGGCCTTCAGACGGCATTGCATCCTTATTTTCCGCCCAATGCGTAAATCTCGCCCAAATTGCGCCAGCAGCCCGCCGCGTCCATACCGTAACCGAACACATAACGGTTCGGCACATCCAGTCCGACATAATCGGCTTTGACCGGTTTTTCTTTGTCGATTAATTTATTGGCGAACACCGCCGAACGGCAACTTGCCGCACCCATTTCCAAAAGTTTGGTTTGAATGGCGGACATCGTATGCCCTTCGTCCAAAATATCGTCCAACACAACGACGTGCCTGCCCCGGATTTGTTCCGCATCGGGCATACGCTTCCAGTTGAACGCGCCGCCCTCCAGCTTGTCGCCGTAACGGGAAACGTGAACATAATCAAAATCTAAGGGAAAGCGCAACAGCGGCAGCAACTGCCCCGTAAACACCACCGCGCCGCCCATCACGGGCAGCAGCAACGGATATTTATCCCCCAAATCGCGCGTAATCTCGTCCGCCACTTTTTGCAGCGCGGCGCGGCATTGCCCTTGGTCGAACAAAAGTTCGGCGTTTTCAAGCATCGCCTGTGTTTCAAGGCGTTTGGTTTCTAAATCAGTCATATATCGGAATCGGTCGGTAAAGGGAAAATTATAAACCAAAGTATCGGCTGCCGTCTGAACCGTCCTGCTCAGCGGTCGGTACGCACGCGCACAAACGTGGCGAATTTCGGCGTGCCTTTCCGCGTAAAACCACGGTAGCGGTAGGTAATCAGCGTGCCGATTTTTGGCGGATTGTCGCGGTCTTTGTCTTTGAAACCGCTGCCGATGCGGAATTCGCCGTGCCGGTTTTTGCAGCCGACCGCGCCCAGCCGTCCGGCGTTTCGCCCTTTGCCCTCATAGTGCCGCGTTACCGTGCATTCGTCGTCGTATTGGCTTTTCAGCTTCAATAATTGGCTGCTCCTGCCGCCGCTGTAACGGGATTCAGGATGGCGCAACATCACACCTTCGCCGCCCTGCGCTTCGATTTGTTTTAAAAAGTCCATCGCGTGCTGCCGGTCGCGCACTTTGATTTGCGGGATGATGGTAATCGGCGCGTTCGGATGCGTTTTCAGCCACTGCGTTGCGACTGCCAAACGTTGGTAGAGGTTGCCCTGCGCCTTGGGTACGTCGAAAACGTGCAGGCGGATACCGCGCCAGTCTGAAGAAGCAGAACGCACGGTAGCGGAAATCTGCTCGAACTGACCGCGTCCGCTATACAATTCGCCGTCCAAAGGATAAGGCGGAAACTGCGCGGTAAAACCTTTGGGCGGCGCAAACGCATAACCCTGACGGCTTATCAGGTGCTTTCCGTCCCAATAGGCGCGCACGCCGTCGAGTTTCTCGCTCATCGCCCAGCCGGCAATGTCCTGCCCTTTGTATTCCTGCGCCAGCATCAAATCCGCCGCGCCTGCCGATGCGGGGATGAAAACCGCCGTAAAAATCGGTATGATGCCGCCGATTATCTTTTTAATCACCTGATCCCCCCAATATCAAAACAGGCGGCAAACCGCCATAAAACAAACGGCAAACCCGATGCCGTCTGAAAACCGTTTAGGAACACGCCGATGACCCTACGTTACGAAATCTTCCCCGTTACCCCCTTCCGCCAAAACTGCACCCTGATTTGGGACGATGAAAGCGGCAAAGCCGTCCTGACCGATGTCGGCGGCGACGTGCCGTTCCTGCTGCAAGCGTTGGCAAACCGCAAACTTACGCTCACAGCAATCTGGCTGACGCACGGTCATCTCGATCACGCGGGCGGCGTGGTCGAAATGTTGAAAACGCATAAAGTCCCCATCCTCGGGCCGCACCGCGAAGATGAATTCCTGCTCCAATCGCTGCCGCAAACCACCGCGCAATACGGATTTCCCGTCTCGCCCGCATTTTCGCCGAACCGTTGGCTCGAAGAAGGCGAAACGCTCGCGGTCGGACGCTATGCCTTTCAAGTGCTGCATATTCCGGGCCATACGCCGGGACATATCGTCTTTTATTGTGCCGAAGCGGAATTACTGATTGCGGGCGACGTGCTGTTTTACGAAACCATAGGCAGAACCGATTTTCCGCGCGGCAACCACGCCGACTTAATCAATAATATCCGCAACAAATTATTCACCCTCCCCGAAACCGTGCAAGTTGTCGCCGGACACGGGCGTATGACTTCCATCGGACACGAAAAACGGCACAATCCGTTTTTCTAACCGACTTCCCTACGGTCTTCAGACGGCATCATCTTCACTGATGCCGTCTGAAACACAAAAGGCTCAGACAACCGCCGCCTTGCCGGAGCACCTCGCCGGACAAGGCTTTGGTAAGTACTTCAAACAAACCCCGAATCAGAACCGGTACAGTTACGCCACGCTTTCGGCATTCCCGCTCCGGCTGAAATAATATTTTTCCGCACAAGTCAGACTGCTTCATCTTCTGCCGCATACTCCAAAGATTCCGACAACGCCGTTGTTTCATTGGCACGTTCGGTCAAATCGCGTGCAAGCTGCTTGTTTGCCTTCACGCCCAACAGACGCAGCTTCTCGGCGCGTCCGACCAAATTGCCCCGCCCCTCGGCAAGTTGCTTAAATGCCGTCTGAAAGCTGCTTTGCGCCTGATCGATGCCTTTGCCGACGCTTTCGAGCGTCTGTACGAAGCCGACAAATTTGTCGTACAGCTTTCCGCCTTCGTCCGCAATCGCCAGTGCGTTCTGATTTTGCTGTTCGTTGCGCCAAATATTCGCCACCGTCCGCAAAGTCGCCAGCAGCGTACTGGGGCCGACCAGCATAATCCGTTTGTCGAAACACTCTTGGAACAAGCCCGCGTCATTCTGCAACGCCAACAGGTAGGCCGGTTCGACGGGGATAAACATAAAGACGAAATCCAAAGTGTTCACACCTTCCAAATCGGTGTAATCCTTCAGCGACAAGCCTTTCATATGCGCGCGTATGCTGGCAACGTGTGCCGCCAGTTCGCGCGCCGCCGTATCCGCATCCGCCGCCTGCGTATAGCGCACATAAGCCGTCAGCGAAACCTTGGAATCAATCACAATCTGCTTGTTGTCGGGCAGGTTGACCAAAACGTCGGGCTGCAGGCGGCGCGTGCTGCCGTCTTCCTCTTTTCGGACGGATGCTGCCTGAACCACATATTCCCGCCCTTTCTGAAGGCCGGAATTTTCCAAAACCGTTTCCAGAATCATCTCGCCCCAATTGCCCTGAACCTTATTCTGCGTACCGGTCAGCGCGTTGGTCAGGGCCTTTGCCTCGCTGTGCAGCTGCGCATTCAATCCTTGAAGCCGTTTCAATTCGTTTTCCAAAGTCAGCCGCTCGCGCGATTCTTTATCATAGGTTTGCTTGACCAACTCGCCGAAACCGTGGATGCGTTCGTTCAGCGGGTTCAAAACCTGATGGAGCTGCTCTCGGTTCTGCTCGGTAAAACGGCGGCTTTTTTCTTCCAAAATCGTGTTGGCAAGATTTTGAAACTGATCGCTCAAGCTCTTGCGCGCCTCGCCCAGTAAGGACAGCTTCTCTTCAGAAGCAAGGCGTTCCTGTTCGATTTGCGTTGCCAAACGTTCGTTTTCAACCGCCAAACCCTGTGCCTTTTCCTGCAAATCGATATGCGACTGCCTCAACCGCTCCGCTTCTGCCTCTTTTTCCTGCAAATGGGCAATCTGTTTTTCGGCTGCGGCAAAACGGTTGCCCACATCGGAAAGGTCGTTTTGCACGTCGCGGACAGTTTGGCGGCTTTCTTCCAAATCGGTTTCGACTCTTTGGCGGATTTGGCGTTCCAGCGCATATTGATCGGCAAACGCCTTCCGCTCCTGTCCGAGCTGCGTTGCCAAACGTTCGTTTTCAACCGCCAAACCCTGTGCCTTTTCCTGCAAATCGATATACGACTGCTTCAGCCGAACCGATTCCGCCTCTTTTTCCTGCAAATGGGCAATCTGCTTTTCGGCTGCGGAAAAACGGTTGCCCAAAGCATAATTTTCGTCTTGCAAATGCCGGTATTTCCCGTCCAACACCGCCAATTCCGACACGGTTTTGCCGTGCGCCTGTTCGACAAAATCACATCTTGCCGCCTTTTCCGCCAGTTGCGCGTTCAAACCGGCAAACTCGCCCTGAAACCTGCCCTTCATCAGCAACCATGTAAACAACACGCCCGACACCAACGCCGCCAAAGGCAGCAAAACAGTCATCAGCTCCATCAATCATCCTAATATTCAAACATTTTCACACCGGACAAAACCGCCGCTTATTCCGATTCTACCTGTTTGTTCAACATAGCTCCAAAAAATATAGCGGATTGGCTTTAAACCTGTTCGACATCGCCTTACCATGCTGCTTGCGGTTTCAGACCTTTTCCTAATTCAATATCAATCTGCCACAAACCCTGATTAAGTTCCCGATGTCTGACATTTTTAGAATGATGCCGTCTGAAATGTTGCAGGTATGTTCAGACGGCATACGGATGCTGATTTTCCCAAAGGGTCGAAGCATGCAAAAAGGGCAAACCCTAAAGGATTTGCCCTTTTGTTCCAAACGCTTAGTGTACGTCTTTCCAATATTCTTTTTTCAGGAAATACGCCAAAGGCAGCATAACCGCAAATAGGAAAATCATCACGATATAGCCTATACGTTTGCGTTGCAACTGAGCAGGTTCGCCCATGTACACAAGATAGTTCACCAAATCGCGTACATATGCGTCGTACTCTTTTTGGATGACTTTGCCGTTAGGCAGGCGGCGGCTGTGCAGACCGGTAGATTCCCAATACAGCTTAGGCTTCATCTCGCCGTGTTCGTCTTTTACCATAACCGGCTGACCTTTGGCATCCAACTCAACGGCTTGAACACCTTGTTGCTCCCACAGCGGGTGAGGCATACCGACCTTATCGAATACGGTATTGTTCCAGCCGCTTGGACGCGTAGGATCTTTATAGAATCCGCGCATATAGGCGTAAAGGTAGTCTGCACCTTTGGAACGCGCAATCAACGTCAAATCGGGCGGAGCAGCACCAAACCATTTTGCCGCATCTTTAGGATCCATTGCAGCATGCATCACATCGCCGACATTATCGGTGGTAAACATCAGGTTTTTCTTGATTTCTTCATCAGTCAAACCGATGTCTTTCAAACGGTTGAAACGCATACCGCTTGCCGAGTGACATGATAGACAGTAGTTGGTAAAGATTTGTGCGCCGCGTTGCAAGCTTACTTGGTCGCGCAAATCGATATCGACTTTCTCATAGTGCGCATGACCGCCCGAAGCAAATGCCGCACCCATGGGTACTGCCAACAGTAAGGCAGCAAACCAGTTTTTCATAGCTTGTTTCATTTTAACTGCCCTCATCAGATGTTGGTTGCAAACAGATATGCACAAACCGCCGTAATGCCTACATAAACAAAAAACATGATTTTCTGTTTGGCGGTACTCATGGTTACACGTTCAGGAACCGGTTTGTTGGTATCCAGTTTGGTATAGAACGGCATACCCAAGAAGAATGCAAAATAAACGAAGGACAGGATGCGCGCAACCAAAGTACGCGTATCAGTTGCCACCATCGCACCCAAAATACCCAAACCGATAAAGGCAATGATGAACAGAACCAATGCGGTTTTAAAGATCGGGCCACGATAGCGGACGGATTTAACCTCGCCTTTATCCAGCCAAGGCAACAGGGCAATCAGTACAACTGCCGCACCCATACCGATTACACCCCATACCTGTGTTCCCAAGAACGATGGAATCGCACGCAAAATGGCGTAGAACGGAGTGAAGTACCATACCGGTGCAATATGCGGAGGTGTTTTCAGCGCATTCGCAGCATCGAAGTTCGGCGCTTCGAGGAAGTAGCCGCCGCCTTCTGGTGCAAAGAACAACACGGAACAGAAGACAATCAGGAATACAACGACGCCCAAGATGTCTTTAACGGTGTAGTAAGGATGGAATGGGATACCATCGCGTGGAATACCGTTTTCGTCTTTGTTTTTCTTGATTTCAACGCCATCAGGGTTGTTAGAACCCACTTCGTGCAGAGCGATGATGTGCGCCACAACCAAGCCGAGCAATACCAGCGGTACGGCGATAACGTGCAGGGCGAAGAAACGGTTCAGGGTAACGTCGGAAACGTTGAAGTCGCCGCGAATCCAAGTGGACAAATCAGGACCGATGACGGGAATGGCAGAGAACAGGTTAATAATTACCTGCGCGCCCCAAAAGGACATCTGCCCCCAAGGCAGCAGGTAGCCCATAAAGGCTTCCGCCATCAATGCCAAGAAAATCAAAGAACCGAAAATCCACACCAACTCACGGGGTTTTTTGTACGAACCGTAAATCAGACCACGGAACATATGCAGATAAACGACGATGAAGAAGAAAGATGCACCTGTGGAGTGCATGTAGCGGATAATCCAACCGCCGGACACGTCGCGCATGATGTACTCTACTGCGGTAAAGGCAGCAGGCAGATGGTAGGCGTTAAGGTTGCCGTCCGGTTTGTAGTTCATCGTCAGGAAAATACCGCTGACGATTTGAATCACGAGGACAAGCAAGGCTAAAGAGCCGAAGTAATACCAGAAGTTGAAGTTCTTTGGTGCGTAGTATTGAGCCAAATGCTCATTCCACATCTTAGACAGGGGGAAACGAGCGTCCATCCAGCCTAACAATGCTTTTGCTTTGCTATTGGTTTGGTTTGCCATAATTATCGTTCCTTATTCTTAGTCTTCGCCCACCAAGATGGTAGTATCGCTCAGATATTTGTAAGGCGGTACGACCAAGTTGGTCGGCGCAGGAACACCTTTATACACCCTGCCTGCAATGTCAAATTTCGAACCGTGGCACGGGCAGAAAAAGCCGCCCTTCCAGCCCGCACCCAAATCGGCAGGTGCAATGTCGGGACGGTAGGTCGGAGAACAGCCCAAGTGAGTGCAGATACCGATGGCAACGAGAATGTTCGGTTTAATCGAACGTGTCTCGTTTTTAGCGTATTCCGGCTGTTGTTCCACATCGGAATTGGGATCAGTAAGTTCGCCGTTCAGGCTTTTCAGGTCTTTAAGCTGTTGATCCGTACGGTTGACCACCCAAATCGGTTTGCCTTGCCACTCAGCAGTCAACATCTGACCCGCTTCGATTTTGCTGACATCCACTTCGACGGCAGCACCGGCAGCCTTAGCTTTTTCCGAAGGGAAAAAACTGGCCACAAACGGCGTTGCCACACCCAATGCTGCCACTCCGCCTGCGCCGCAGGTCGCAAGTGTCAGGAAACGGCGGCGGCCGTTATTGATTTCTTGATTATCCATTATTCAGTCGTCCTAATATTTTGGGAATACCGAGCCATTAAACATTGCAATTTTACCCAGTTTGCAGTGATACTCAAAGCATTATTTAAAATAAGGTAAAGTTTTATGATATTTCTCAATAATCAAGCCGGATTGCCTTCATCAAAATGACACACTTCCAATCCGAACACTCCTGCCGCCGCCTCCGCCAATGCCTGTACGCCGTAACGTTCCGTCGCATGATGCCCTGCAGAAACAAAAGCCGTACCCGTTTCATTGGCAAGGTGGTATTGGGCTTCAGAGATTTCCCCCGTCAAATATAAATCGACACCTTCGTCTATTGCCGTCTGAAAAAAAACCTGCGCGCCCCCGCTGCACCATGCAACCTTTCTGATTTCACGGTTCAAGTCGCCGATAACAACCGGCTTCCTCTGTAAAACCGCTTCAATATGGACAGCCAATGCACCAAGTGTCTTGACTTGTTTCAGGCTTCCTGAGTTAAGCAGGTTTTGTTCGCCAAAACGCCTTTCAACTGTAAAACCGAGTTTTTCAGCGAGTTGGGCGTTATTTCCTAATTCAGGATGCGCATCCAGCGGTAAATGGTAAGCCGCCATATTGATATCATTGTCCAATAACGCGGCAATCCGTTCTTTTTTCCAACCGGTAATGGTCGGCAACTCGTTTTTCCAAAACATGCCGTGATGAACCAGAAGCAAATCTGCCTTCTGTTCCGCGGCAAAATCAATTGCCGCTTTGCTTGCAGTTACCGATGTGGCAATCTTACCGATATACTCTTTCCCTTCAATCTGCAAACCGTTGGGGGCATAATCTTTAAACAACGCTGTCTGCAATGTTTCATTACACCAAGTCAGAAAATCCCTGCGCAATACCATCTTTTTTCCTAATCGCTTTAAACAAGCGGGCATTCTAATCGCAAAATGTCCGGAATTCACATTTTTCCGATTTGCACCCGCATATGAATTATTTTAATATGCGCCGGTTCAATATGCCGTCTGAAACCTCATGGATTCCATCATCGAACTGCGCCACCTCAAGACCCTGCTGGCACTTGAAGAAACCGGCAGCGTCTCCCTTGCCGCCAAACGGGTTTTCCTTACCCAATCTGCACTTTCCCACCAAATCCGTATGCTTGAAAACCACTACGGCGCACCGTTGTTCGAACGAAAATCCACGCCTTTACGCTTTACCCCGGTTGGAGAAAGGCTGTTACGCCTCGCTCACGACCTGTTGCCGCAAGTTACCGATGCAGAACGTGATTTGGCACGTATTATAGAAGGAGAGGCAGGAGAATTGCGGATTGCCGTCGAATGCCATACCTGTTTCGACTGGCTCATGCCCGCAATGGGTGAATTCCGCCCGATATGGCCCCAAATCGAATTGGATATCGTATCGGGATTCCAAGCGGACCCTATCGGACTGCTGCTGCAACACCGCGCCGATCTTGCCATTGTTTCCGAAGCAGAAAAACAAAACGGTATTTCTTTCCAACCGCTGTTTGCCTACGAAATGGTCGGCATTTGCGCACCGGACCATCCGCTTGCCGCCAAAAACGTTTGGACGGCGGAAGACTTTATCGGGGAAACCCTGATTACCTATCCCGTTCCCGATGAAATGCTGGATTTACCCAAAAAAATCCTGATTCCGAAAAACATCAACCCACCGCGCCGACACAGTGAACTGACCATCGCCATTATCCAACTGGTTGCCAGCCGAAGGGGAATCGCCGCCCTTCCCTATTGGACCGTTATGCCCTATCTTGAAAAAGGCTATGTCGTTCACCGGCAGATTACTGACGACGGACTGCAAAGCAAACTGTATGCCGCCATCCGCACTGAAGACACAGATAAAAGTTATCTGAACAACTTTTGCCAAATCATACGCGAACGCGGCTTTGCGGACTTGCCCGGATTAAGTGAGTTGGAACCGGTCTGATTTCCCTTGTTCAAACCATACCCGGGCGGTTTTTCTATTTTTTATATTTAAGAAAACGGAATAGTTATTAGAAAAACTCTTTTAACATGGCCTCAAGGGGTTGTTAAACTTGAAACTATACGAAATGGGAACAGACTCGTAACGGGTGAAATATATGAACCAACAGGACGTTTTAGGCATGGGACAAAATAATGAGATTAACGAAATATCCTTATAACTCCATAAGAGAGTTAGAAGACTATTTAATAAACACCTATCAAAAATATATTATTCTACAAGAGGGAGGAAAAGAGATTTATCGATGTTTTATTCTTTCTTTTTATAAAGAATTCAATATAGGTATTGGATTAGCTGTTTCCTGCATAAGTATTCCACCAAAAGTATTAATACTTAATGATAAAAATATTTTTATCGGATTTGATTCAGTCGTTTTTTGTATTTCTATACAAAATTCAAAAGTAACATGCTAAATATAGATGGAATAGTTTTTGATATTTATTTATTGGATAATCAAAAAATTTGTATTATTCATGAGTTGGGTGCAATTATTACAGATAAAAACTTAACAAGAGAGAATTCAGTATCTACCGATATAATATCAGACTGGGAAATAGATAAAGTTAATAGGTTAATCATATTAAAAGAGTTAGACTCTGAAAAAATAATTTCTCTAAATTATGATTAAGGATGCTTGGTTATTTAAGATATTCTCCCCATTATGTAATACAGGTTAGCTAAAAACTAGGAAACTGTTCCTTTACTGATCGGCTTGAACGGCGGCGGTGACACCTATGCTAACCCTAATAGATTGCCATTTTTATAGGCTAGTTGAAATAGCCGTTCTATTTTTTCAATAACTCCAAATGAATTAAAAGTTATTTTACAAAGTAGAAATACGATGTCCTCTCCAGTAACAGCCATCCCTGGCGGTCAGTTCGTCCGTGTAGTCGATACCGGTGCTGTTTTTGATTTTTGCCCAATCCGTAATCTTTAGATTACCAATGGAAAACTGTCTGTTACAAATAAAAAACCCTGCGATAAGCAGGGTTTTTTGAATTTCCAACATTAACGTTTGGAGAATTGTTTTGCACGGCGTGCTTTGCGCAGACCCGGTTTTTTACGCTCGACTTCGCGTGCATCGCGGGTAACGAAACCGGCTTGAGACAAGGCGGGTTTCAGCGTGGCATCGAAGTCGATCAGGGCACGGGTAATGCCGTGGCGGATTGCGCCGGACTGGCCGGTTTCGCCGCCGCCGACAACATTGACTTTGATGTCGAAAGATTCGGCGTTTTCAGTCAGAACCAAAGGTTGGCGGACAACCATGCGGCTGGTTTCGCGTGCGAAGAATTCGTCAACGGGACGGCCGTTTACGATGATTTGACCTGTACCTTTAGTCAGGAATACACGAGCCACTGAACTTTTGCGGCGGCCTGTGCCGTAGTAGTATTTACCGTTCATGTCGTGTCCTTATTATTTCAGTTCCAAAACTTTGGGTTGTTGCGCAGCATGGGCATGTTCCGCACCAGCGTACACTTTCAGTTTTTTAATCATGGCGTAACCCAGCGGACCTTTGGGCAGCATACCTTTTACAGCCTGCTCCAAAGCGCGGCCCGGGAATTGCTCTTGCATTTCGCGGAAAGTTCGTTCGTAGATACCGCCTGGGAAACCGGAGTGGCGGAAGTATTTTTTATCTTCGAATTTGGCACCGGTCACACGCAGTTTGTCCGCATTGATGACGATGATGTAATCGCCGGTATCGACGTGGGGGGTGTATTCAGGTTTGTGTTTGCCACGCAGACGGCTGGCGACTTCGGCCGCAACGCGACCCAAGACTTTGTCTTGGGCATCGATGACGAACCATTCGCGCTTCACCTCGTGGGGTTTCGCTGAAAAGGTTTTCATAGTGGAAATCCAGATAGATATAGAAAGTTATGGATTTTAAAGACAGGATTTGATTTTGTCAATCGCATTACCGCGTTACGGAAGGATTTTCCGGATTTCGGCAGACTGTATACTGCTTTTTCGGGCGGGGCGGCGGCTAATGTGAAAAACCGCATCGTTACGATGCGGTTTTGAATGGGAATCCCCGCGAGAGCCGTTTCGGCCGAATCCGCTTGAACCTTGCTGACAAGGCGGCTGCCTCGGGTAGTTTCGGGTGCGTCCGCAAAAGGACGCTCGCGCCCACTACTGCTCCCGACAACCTTAAGCGAACTTATTGGTTCAAAGGAATATATGCCTTCGCGGACACCGCAGGGAAAAAGGGGTTATTCCTGCCCCAAGCGGGATAGTGCTTTTTGGCAGGCGTCGTCCATGTCGGTTATTTTACGCGCAAAATCGCCGATTGCCAAATCGCCGTTAAGGGAAATTTTCAACAGGTCATGGACAACATTGAGTGCGGCCATGATGACGATTTTCTCGCTGTCGGCAATGCGGCCGCCTTCGCGGATGGCTTCGGCCTTGCCGTTGAGCATTTCGACTGCCTGCAACAGTGTGTCTTTTTCTTCTGCCGGCGTGTTGACGGTCAGCCGGGCGTGCATGACTTCGATGTGGACTTGTTCGGTGTTCATCCTTTAATCCTTATTGCTGCGTTTCCTGCCGTTGGGGGAGGCGCGCCGCCAGTGCGCCGATTTTTTCCCTGCTCTGTTCGAGCAGGCTGCGGTATCGTGTATTTTCTTCCGTCAGACTGTCGATTTTGTTTTGCAGGTCTTCCTTGAGTTTGCCGACTTGGACGAGCAGGGCTTCGCTGAGTTCGTCGACGGCGGTTTCGTGTTCGAGTTTCTGCCGATCGTGCGCCCGTTTGAGTTCGGCGACGGTTTCTTTGAGGCGGCGGTTTTCGCTGACGAGGGTTTCGAATTTTTGTACCAGCGTATAAACGCTGCTTTCGAGTTTTTCGATATTTTGTTTCATAACCTTACCTGTCCGTATGCCGTCTGAAGGCTTCAGACGGCATCTGTCTGTTGTTTATTCGAAACGCGCGCTGCGTTCCATCAGCCTTTCGACGACCTGCTGCGGGGTCATTTCTTTGCGGATGAGTTGCAGCAGGGTTTGGGTAATCGGCATATCGATTTGGTATTTGCAGGCGGTATTGAAGACTTCTTCTATCGTGCTGACACCTTCTGAAACGTGCCCGATTTCGACCAGCACCTGATGCAGTTCTTTGCCTTCCGCCAAGCCCAAGCCGACGCGGCGGTTGCGTGAGAGTGCGCCGGTACAGGTCAAGATGAGATCGCCGATGCCGGCCAGCCCCATCATGGTTTTGGGCTGTGCGCCCATTGCGGAGGCAAGGCGGGTGATTTCGGCCAGTCCGCGCGTAACCAGTGCGGCACGGGCGTTAAGCCCGTACTCTAGACCGTCGGACAATCCGGTGGCAATCGCCATAACATTTTTTACCGCGCCGCCAACCGCCACGCCGATAACGTCGGTACTGCCGTAAAGCCTCATGACGGTCGTGTTGAGCTGCGGTACGAGTTCTTCAATCCACTCTTGGTTTTCGGAGGCGAGGACGACGGCGCAGGGCAGTTGTTTGGCGAGTTCCTGTGCAAAACTCGGGCCGGAAAGCACGCCGATTTTCTTATTGTCGGGCAATACTTCTTTCAATACTTGGAAGGTCAGCAGCCCGGTATCCTGCTCAAATCCTTTGCAGGCGGCAAGGACGGGGAGGTGTCCCGCGCCGTACTGTTTGAGCAGCTCTGCGCTGCTTCTCAATCCGGCAACGGAGGTTACGATAAGGACAAGTCCGCTGTCTTTGAGCGCGTCTGCCAAATCCGCACACACTTCCAAGGTTTCGGGAAAAGAAAAGCCCGGCAGTCCGCGTTTGTTTTCACGCGCTTCCTGCATTTGGCGGACTTGATCTGCGTTGCGCGTCCACAGGGATACGCGGTTGCCGTGTTGGGAAAAATGCAGGGCGAGCGCCGTACCCCACGAACCTGCGCCGATAACGGTAATTTTCATTGGTCGTCTTTCAACATATCACTGCCGTTCACTTTAAAACAATCGGTGTTTCTCTGCAAGTGCGGTCAGGGAAATGCCGTCTGAAAGGCGTTCAGACGGCATTTTGCCCCGATGCGGCACTATCAGCCGGTATTACGCAAACCTTGTGCCACGCCGTTGATGGTCAGGTGAACCATCAGCAGGGCGTGCGGATTGTCGGGTTCTTTACGCAGGCGTTTGAGCATGGCAACTTGCAAACCGTTGAGGGCGTTCAAATATGGAATCCTCAAGGCAAGCGAACGGGCGAGGCTGCGGTTGTCGCGCAGGAGCTCTTCGGTTTGCAGCAGGTCGAGCAGTGCTTTGCGGCTGCGTCGGTATTCTTCCTTAATCATCCCGAAGATGACTTTTGCTTTATCGGGCGATTCGCTCAAGCCGGCATAGTTTTCCGCCAAGGTGATGTCGGTTTTCGCCATTACTTGCTCCATATTGGAGAGCATGGCTTGGAAGAATGGGTTGCTTTGGGCATGTTCGCGCAGGGCGGCCAGTGTGTCGGGATTACCTTCGCACAAGGTTTCCACTGCGCTGCCGAAACCGTACCAAGCCGGCAGCATGAGGCGGTTTTGCATCCATGAGAACACCCACGGAATCGCACGTAAATCTTGAATCCGCGCCAAGGTTTTGCGGCTGGCGGGGCGGCTGCCGAGGTTGAGGGTGGCGATTTCCTGAATCGGGCTGGTTTGCAGGAAGTAGTCGATGAAGTCGGGGTGGGTAATCAGTTCGCGGTAGTATTTGAACGATACGTCCGACAAATCCTGCATCAGCTTGGCATCAGGGTCTTTTTTATCCGGCAGGATGCTAGCTTCCAAAGTCGCGGCAACCAAGGTTTCCAAGTTGCGTTGGGCATTGCCGGGGTCGGCGTATTTGGCGGTAATGACTTCGCCTTGTTCGGTGATGCGGATTTGTCCCGCCACGCTGCCCGCCGGTTGGGCGAGAATGGCTTGGTAAGACGGGCCGCCGCCGCGGCCGACGCTGCCGCCGCGGCCGTGGAACAGGCGCATGCGGACACCGTATTTTTTGAAGAGTTCGACCAAGCCCAATTCCGCCTGATAGAGGCACCATGAGCTGGTAACGTAACCGCCGTCTTTGTTGGAGTCGGAATAGCCGAGCATAATTTCTTGGATGTTGCCCCGGCTTTCGAGCAGGGCATCGTACCAGTCGAGGCGGAACATCGTTTCCATGACCGGACAGGCGTTTTCCAACGCTTCGATGGTTTCAAACAGCGGCACGATATTGATGCGGCTGTGCGGTTTGCCGTTTTCCACCGCCAACAGACCGGTTTCTTTCAGCAGCAACGCCAAGGCGAGCAGGTTGCTGGGTTGTTCGCAGTTGGAAATAATGCTTTGGGTTACGGCATCTTCGCCGAATTCGTCTTTGATTTTGCGCGCTTCGTTGAAAATCGCCAGTTCGCGGCAGGTATGGCCGCTGTATGTGATGAACGGGCTGTACAGAGGGCGTTGATGGCTCAATTCGCGCAACAGGGCGGTTTGTTTTTGCTCTTCGGAGAGGCTGTTGTAGTCTTCCAAGCCTGCGTGTTGGAAAAGCTCGGCAACCACATCGGCGTGTTTGCCTGCGTGTTGGCGCAGGTCGAGCGGCATCATGTGGAAGCCGAACACGGACACGGAACGGATGAGGTCTGCCAAACGGCCTTCGGCAAGCAGACGGCTGCCGTTGTCGATAAGGGAACGTTGCAATTTTTTCAAATCATCGAGAAATTCTTGTGCCGAAGCATAAGGCTCGAGAAAGCCGAATTTGCAGCCCATGCCCAAACCGAGCGCGCGCGCTTTGCCCATAGCGCGCGCCATAATGTAGGCAATGGCGCGGCGGTAGGGTTCTTCGGCGCGTGCGGTTTCTTCGTCGGGCGATTTGTCGGACAACGCCATCACATCGCTGTTGACTTTGACGCGGCGGATGGAGAGCGGCAGTTCGCGGTAAAGTTTGTCGAGTTCGCTGCGGTAAAAACGGAACACGGCATCGGCGTGGCGGCGGAAGGCAAAGCGCAGGGTTTCGGCAGAAACAAACGGATTGCCGTCGCGGTCGCCACCGATCCAGCCGCCGATTTTGAGGATGTTCGGAACGCGGACATCGGGATAGGCCGTCTGAAAGTCGTGTTCCATCTTGCGGTAGAGTTTGGGCAGGGCTTCAAAAAAGCTCATCGGGAAGATGGACACGCCGTTGTTGATTTCGTCGTTGACACTGAGTTTGTGGCGGCGTGTTTCGCTGGTCTGCCACAAACCCAAAAGCACGGTGTCGATTTCGCGGCGCAGCCGTGCCAGCGCGTCGGCATTGGTGCAGCGTTCGCGTTGCGGCAGCAGCGCGCGGATGCGGCGGTTGAAATTCAAAACGGTTTGGCGTTGCACTTCGGTCGGGTGCGCGGTCAAAACGGCGGTAACGGACGTATTGTCCAACTGCCGCTGCACCGATTTGCCGTCGGCTTTCCCCGCCTTGAGCCTGCGGACGGTTTCCGTCAGGCTGCCTTCTGCTGCGTTGTGGCCGGCATCTTCGTGGATTTGGCGGCGGCGTTCGTGGTGCACGTCTTCGGCGATGTTCAAAATTTGTGCGAACAGCCCGCAGGCAAGCGTCAGATCGTAGGTTTGCTGTTCGTCCAGTTGCGGCAAAACCTTCTCAATCAGTGCCGCGCTGTCGTCAGAAGTGGACAAGAGTTTGACCGTTTCGACAACCAATGGCGAGGCTTCTTCGTGCAGGAGGTTGAACAGGGATTGTTTCAGAAATTCCGCGTCCGCCGCCAAAGCCGCGTCCTTCGGATTGTTCAGAATATGCAGTTGCATGATTTTTCTCTCATTGCCGTAAATACTGTAAATGTACCTCAAATGCCGCATCCGTGCCAAACCGTTCACACTTTAACCGTCCGTGTCCCGAAATGCCGTCTGAAGTTGAACGCCGCCCGATGGCAGCGTTACAATCGCCCGCAACTGTTTTTTCCGAACATCATCATGACCACGACCAAACACGACAACGACGACGAACTCCTGCTGCGGTACAGCCGCCACATCCTCTTGGACGAAATCGGCATCGAAGGGCAGCAGAAACTTTCCGCCGCGCATATTTTGGTCGTCGGCTGCGGCGGATTGGGTGCCGCCGCCCTGCCCTACCTTGCCGCTTCCGGCATCGGCACGCTGACCATAGCCGATTCCGACACGGTCGAACTGCACAACCTGCAACGCCAAGTCGCATTTGACGAGGGCGATGTCGGCAAGCCCAAAGCCGAAGCCTTGGCAGACCGCCTGAAACGCATCAACCATACCGTCAACGTCCGCGCCGTCAACGAAAAACTCGACGGCTGCCGCCTGACCGGTTTGGTTCAAGCCGCCGACATCGTTTTAGACTGCTGCGACAACTACGCCACGCGGCAAGCCGTCAACCGTGCCTGCGTGCAGACGAAAACACCGCTGGTTTCAGGGGCGGCGGTACACTTTGAAGGACAGCTTGCCGCATACCGTCCCGACTTACCCGACTCGCCGTGTTACGCCTGCCTGTTTGACGGCGGATCGGCTTCAGACGGCATCTGTTCCCTCTTCGGCGTATTCTCGCCGCTGGTCGGCATCATCGGCTGCACGCAGGCGGCGGAGGCTCTGAAAATCCTGCTGGATGCGGGCGAACCGTCGCACGGCAGGCTGGCGGTTTACCGTGCCTTGGAAGGGGGCTGGCAATATTTCGACCTGCCGCGCAACCCTGAATGCCCGATTTGCGGCGCAGAACGGTAAAACCCCGCCGCCGTTTCAGACGGCATAAAGACGGATTCGGAGGAACGGTTTTAAAAATTTACATTTCTTTGCAAAAAAAAAAAAAAAAAAAAATA
>NZ_CAUIXH010000021.1:0-33028 GCF_962707005.1 Neisseria basseii
ATGAGGTGCTGATCCGTTCCATTCCTGAAGCGATGAAGACTACCGATATCGTGTGCAGCTCCATCAATATCGGCAGCACGCGTGCCGGTATCAATATGGATGCGGTCAAGCTGGCAGGCGAAACCATCAAACGCACGGCGGAAATCACGCCCGAAGGTTTCGGCTGCGCCAAAATCGTCGTGTTCTGCAACGCGGTGGAAGACAATCCGTTTATGGCGGGCGCGTTTCACGGTTCGGGTGAAGCGGATGCTGTGATTAATGTCGGCGTATCGGGGCCGGGCGTGGTCAAAGCCGCGCTGGAAAATTCGGACGCGGTCAGCCTGACCGAAGTTGCCGAAGTCGTGAAAAAAACCGCCTTCAAAATTACCCGCGTGGGTGAACTCATCGGCCGCGAAGCCTCAAAAATGCTGAATATCCCGTTTGGTATTCTCGACTTGTCGTTGGCTCCAACCCCCGCTGTCGGCGACTCGGTAGCGCGCATTCTTGAAGAAATGGGCTTGAGCGTCTGCGGTACGCACGGCACGACGGCTGCCTTGGCATTGCTGAACGATGCCGTGAAAAAAGGCGGCATGATGGCCTCCAGCGCGGTCGGCGGCTTGAGTGGCGCGTTTATCCCCGTTTCCGAAGACGAAGGCATGATTGCCGCTGCCGAAGCTGGTGTGTTGACGCTGGACAAACTCGAAGCGATGACCGCCGTTTGTTCGGTCGGCTTGGATATGATCGCCGTTCCCGGCGACACGCCCGCGCACACCATTTCCGGCATCATCGCCGACGAAGCCGCCATCGGCATGATCAACAGCAAAACCACTGCCGTGCGCATTATTCCGGTAACCGGTAAAACCGTCGGCGACAGCGTCGAGTTCGGTGGCTTGTTGGGCTACGCGCCTGTAATGCCGGTAAAAGAAGGCTCATGCGAAGTGTTCGTTAACCGCGGTGGCAGGATTCCCGCACCGGTTCAATCGATGAAAAACTGATTGCGGTTTTGATGGGAAAATGCCGTCTGAAAGGCTTCAGACGGCATTTTTGTTTGGACTTGATTACTCGATATAAGTGAATTTTGCACGTTTGATATTGCACATCAATTCGTAAGGGATGGTTCCGGCCGCTTCGGCAACGGTATTGATGTTGACCGTATCGCCCCACAGTTCAACCTCGTGCCCCAGACCTTCTTGCGAAGCGTCCAGCTCGATGGTCATCATATCCATAGAGACCCTGCCGATGACCCGGGTCAATTTACCGTCGACGGCGACGGGGGAATTGCTTGGGGCACGGCGCGGATAACCGTCCGCATAACCGCAGGCAATCAGGCCGACCCGCGTAGATTTACTGGTATAAAATGTTGCGCCATAACCGATAGGGGAGTGAGGCTGCAAAACGCGTTCGCCGAAAATACGGGTGGAAAGCCTCATCACGGGTTTCAGCCTGTCATCGCTGCCTCCGAACGGGGAAATGCCGTATAACGCCAAGCCCGCGCGCCCCCAATCCCTGCGTGCTTCGGGGATATTCAAAATAGCCGCCGAATTGGCAAGGCTTTCTTCGCCTTCCAGCCCTTTCGTACCCAAATCGAATGCTTCCATCTGTATTTCCGTCATACCGCTTTCGGGTTCGTCCGCACAGGAGAAATGCGAGAACTTGACAATACTGTCCACATATTCCGACTGTTTCAATGCTGCATATGCCGAAGCGTAATCATGAGGGAAAAATCCGGTACGGTGCATTCCCGAATCCATTTTCAACCAGACCTTGACAGGTTTTTTCCAATGACGGGAAAGCAAAGCCTCAAGCTGCCATTGGTTTCCGACTGCCGGCCAGAGTGAGTATTGTTCGACCGCTTCGTACTCTGATGCTTCAAATACGCCTTCCAAAAGGACAATCGGATGGGTAATGCCGCTCTCCCGCAGCCTGATTCCCTCGTCGATTGTCGCCACGGCAAAGCCGTCTGCCAAGTCTGCCAGCGCGAAAGCACATCTGACCGCACCGTGTCCGTATGCATCCGCCTTGACCACCGCCAACAGCTTGCCTCCGTGCATTTCCTTTAAAATCTGATAATTGTGCCTAAGGTTGCCCAACCTGATCTGCACGTTCAAAGGGCGCATAAATTCATTCCTTACCAAACAAGTGTTTATTAGCAAAATTAAGAAATCGGTTTGGGGATTATAATCCAACGGCAAGGCTTTTAAAATATTAAAGACCCTTGTGTCTTCAAGCCGGAGCAGCAGTTTTCAGGTAGGAAGGCGGTTTGCTTTTCCTGATATAATCGCTTTCCCAAATTTATACTCTATTTGTTAAAATCAATAATAAATACAAGGCAATCCAAATGAAAGAGTTAGATAAGATTGATTTCCGTATCCTCAAGATCCTGCAGAAAAATGCCCGTATTCCCATGACGGAGCTTGCCGAGAAAGTAGGATTGTCCACTACTCCGGTTACCGAACGGGTACGCCGTTTGGAGCGGGAACATTATATTTCCGGCTATCACGCCCATCTCAATCCCCATCTGTTGGGCAAACCGCTATTGGTTTTTGTCGAGCTGAAGCTGCAATCCAAATCGGGCAATATTTTCGAAGATTTCAAAAAAGAAGTGCTGAAAATTCCGCAAATTATGGAATGCCACTTGGTGTCGGGCGAATACGACTACCTGATTAAAGTACGTTTGCCCGATATGTCTGCCTATCGGGATATGCTCGGCAATATCCTATTGCAACTGCCTGCCGCTTCGGAGAGTAGGAGTTATGTTGTGATGGAGGAGGTCAAAGAAAATCCGGTTTTGGATTTGGATTGAATATTTCAGACAGGATATGCTGTTTGACGTTCGGATGAAATATAATAACAAAACGTATGGCAGGTTGTAATTTTAAATAAAAAAATGCACACATTCAATAGAATGTGTGCCAAGTCTACAAAGGAGAAATAGAGGAGAAACTATTAACTGACTACTCGAACCAGCTAACGGAGTGAATTATGCAGCTTTTCCGGTCAAAAAGCAAGCGGTTTTCTTGTTAAATTTCTTAAAGAATAGAATTTTAAACGATAAAAGTAATTAAATTTCAAAGAGGACGGAGATAAAAAAATGCACACATCCGATTGAATGTGTGCCAAGTCTACAAAGGAGAAATAGAGGAGAAAAATCAAGCTGCATCAAGCAACTCAACGGCGATAATTATCCTCCGTTTCTTATCTGCTGTCAATTATTTTTTGAAAATTTACCCGACCGATTCAAATTTTGCAAAAAACTTGCACGATGGCTATCCGGTAACAAATTCCTTCAAAAACCCGTCAATCCGCTTATTCAGAAAAATCATATGATTTCATTGAAATAAACTTTTGATTCGCTAAATTTGCCGAAATTCAAATCCTCCGGATGTATTTTTTTGTGGGCATTGTGCGGGCAAATCGCCGTTTTGTCCCTTGTCAGGTCTTGTGCATATCGGGAAAACCGAAATCGTCCGCACCTGTCCGGTGTCGATTCGTCCCTTGCCATCTCGGGATATATCCAGCAAAATCGGCATATCGGTATTTTGATTGGTGTGTTGAGAAAATGACCCCGTTATTTAGAAAAGCCGTTTGGCTGCTGTTTGCCGTTTCGGTCTGTGCATTTGCCGGTTCTTTGGCGGCACAGTATGTTTTGGGTATGGAGCCTTGCGTTTTGTGTATCAGTCAGCGGTTGTGCGTTTTGGCAACCGCATTGTGTACGGCAATTGTCCTGATGTGCAGGCCAAGAAGAAGGGCAGGCGGTTTGTTCGGTGCTGTCTTTATCAGCATTCCTGCCGTTACGGGTATTTCTGTTGCGGCATATCAGTTGTGGTTGCAGTCGCTGCCGCCGGGAACCGCTCCTTCGTGCGGTGCGCCGTGGACGTTTCGATTGAAGGGCTGGCCCCTGTTTGATTGGTTCGAGCCTGTTGTGCGCGGGTTCGGAAATTGTGCCGAACCGGATTATCTGCTGGGAATTGCTTTGCCTGTTTGGAGCGTGGCGTATTTTTTGGCGGTTGTCCTGACGGTTTGGTGGGCGTGGGCAAGGGCTAAATAAATCAATGCCGTCTGAAAGGTTCAGACGGCATTTTATTGTATGTCTGCTGTGCTGCGTATCAGTCCAGATTCAATACGGCGGAAGTGTAAACGTCTTGCACGTCGTCCAAGTCTTCCAGCGCGTCAATCAGTTTTTGCATTTTGACGGCATCGTCGCCGGAGAGTTCGGTTTCGTTTTGCGCGCGCATCGTAACGTCGCCGTCAACGGATTTGTAACCTGCGGTTTCCAATGCCGCTTTCACGCCCGCCCAATCGTTTGGCGCGGTAATGACTTCGATGGAACCGTCGTCGTTGGCAACCACGTCTTCCGCACCGGCTTCCAAAGCCGCTTCCATCAGCGCGTCTTCGTCAACACCGGGTTCGAATACCAAATAGCCCTGATGCACGAAGTTGAACGCCACGCAGCCGTCGGTACCCAAGTTGCCGCCGTTTTTGGTAAACGCGTGGCGCACGTCGGCAACGGTGCGGGTTTTGTTGTCGGTCAGGCAGTCCACCATCAAAGCTGCGCCGCCGATGCCGTAGCCTTCGTAGCGCAACTCGATGTATTCCACGCCTTCCAAGTTGCCCGTACCTTTGTCGATGGCACGTTGCACATTGTCTTTGGGCATATTGTTTTCGGCTGCTTTTTCCAAAGCCAGACGCAGGCGCGGGTTCGCACCGGGATCGCCGCCGCCCATACGCGCCGCAACGGTGATTTCTTTGATTAAACGGGTGAAGATTTTGCCGCGTTTGGCATCCTGACGGGCTTTTTTATGCTGGATATTCGCCCACTTGCTATGGCCTGCCATAAATTTCCTTTCTTATTTCAAATAATTAATCTGTTTTTGTCAGATTTTTTACGGTCGGCATTTTAACATAAGTTGCAAGCACCCAAAATATCCTGTTTTATGCCGCGCCGTTGTCTATGCCGTCTGAAGGCGATTTCCTCCGCTTTCCGCTTAAAAATAAAGAAATATTTTAATTAACGATATTTTACGGTATGATGGCACAGCTTCTCCCCGATTGTTGACAATTGAAGGCATCTGTTGCGGCAAATACGGTCTGCTCGCCGTGTTTCCTTATTGGAATGTCTTGGGGAAAGCAGTCATTTTAATCGTAAGATAAGGTTTATTTTATGGAAAATATATTGTCTGTTCTGGTGGGTACAGTCAATCGGTTCCTTTGGGACTACCTGCTGATTTATGCCCTTTTGGGTATCGGCCTGTTTTTTACGCTGTATCTTGGTGCGCCGCAGATTACCAAGCTGGGCGCGGGATTCAAATCCGTATTCGGCGGCTTGTTTGCCAAAGGCGATAAAGACGATAAGTCCTTATCGCAGTTTCAGGCGTTGGCGGTTGCCATCTCCGCGCAAATCGGTACGGGAAACGTCGCCGGTGTGGCGACCGCCATTACCGCAGGCGGGCCGGGCGCGATTTTTTGGATGTGGCTTTCTGCCGTTTTGGGGATGTCCACGATTTTTGCGGAGGCACTGTTGGCGCAGAAATACCGCGTCGTCAGCCACGGCAAATACATCGGCGGCCCCGCGTTTTATATTACGCACGGTCTGACTCCGAAAATCGGCAGGGGCGCGGCGCGTTTTTTGTCCGGTTTCTTTTCCATTGCGTTGATCATCGCATTGGGCTTTATCGGTAATGCGACACAAGCCAATTCCATTGCTTCTGCCGTTACCATTGCATTTGATGTGCCTTCTTTGGCAGTCGGTATTGTGCTTGCCGTCCTTGCGGGCATGGTTGTGATTGGCGGCGTGAACCGTATTGCCAATATTGCCCAGTTTGTCGTGCCGTTTATGGCGGTTGTTTATATTTTGTGCGCCGTCGTTATCCTGTTTGAATTTTCCGACCATATTGTGCCGATGTTCAACCACATCTTTACCGCCGCCTTCAATCCCGAAGCCGTTTTGGGCGGTGCTGCGGGTATCGGTATGCGTGAAGCGATACGTTTCGGCGTGGCGCGCGGTCTGTTTTCCAACGAAGCAGGTATGGGTTCGACTCCGCACGCCCACGCGACTGCCGACGTGAAGCATCCTGTGCAGCAAGGTATGGCGGCATTTGTCGGTGTATTTATCGATACGATTTTGGTATGTACGGCAACTGCGCTGATTATCCTGTTGACCGATGCCAACCTTTCGGGCGAACAGGGTGCGGCGGTTACTCAATTTGCCTTTAACAAGGCATTTCCGGGCTTCGGTTCGCAATTGCTTGCCGTGTGTCTGACCTTCTTCGCCTTTACGACCATTATCGGCTGGTATTATTTCGGCGAGTCCAACATCCGCTTCCTTTTCAGGGGAAGACACTTGGGCATCTATCGCGCATTGGTTCTGCTTGCCATTGTTTTGGGTACGCTCGGCAAAGTCGATTTGGTTTGGAGCCTGTCCGATATGTTCAACGGCTTTATGGTTATCCCGAACTTAATTGCCCTGTTTTTGTTGCGTAAGGAAATCCGTGCCATTTATGATGATTATTTGGCACAGAAAAAAGCGGGTCGGGATTTGTCCTATCAGTATGAATTCCACGAGTTCCACGATAAACAATAATGTCCGGTAAAGAGAAAACCTCCCAATCTTCAGGTTTGGGAGGTTTTTGTGTTTCAGACGGCATTCAGATTACATAACCGTACACGCTGACAAATTGGGTGATGCTGCCGCCCAATACGAACAGATGCCAGATTCCGTGCCCGTGTCGGATTTTTTCATCGTTTACAAACCAGTAAATGCCGACGCTGTACAGCATACCGCCTGCCGCCAGCCAAGCCAGTCCTGTCGGTGGGAGTGAGGCTGTCAGGGATTTCATTACCGCCAAGACCATCCAGCCCATTACGATATAAATCGCAATAGACAGCAGACGTTTTTCGCTTTTCCGTCCGATGGTGAGTTCTTGTGCGATTCCTGCAGCCGCCAGCAGCCATGACAGTGAAAATACCGTCCAGCCCGGCCCGTTTCTCAAAGAAACTAGTGCAAACGGTGTGTAGCTTCCGGCAATCAGCACATAAATCATGCAGTGGTCGGTTTTTTTCAAAATGCTTTTCAGTTTTCCGGCTGAAATTCCGTGGTACAGCGAGGAACTCAAATAGAGCAGAAGAAGGCTGATACCGTAAACCGATACGCTGAAGATACGGTAGCTGTCCCCGTGTCCTATGGTTTTCAGCAGCATCAGCACCAAACCTGCCGCCGCCAGAATCAAACCGCTCAAATGGCTGTAAGTATTGAAGCGTTCGCCTGCATACATCGCACAATCTTTCAGGAAAGTAGAGGCAGTCAGTTTACGCCGATACCTTTGCCCCTGTGTGAGATTTACTCTTTGCCTACACTGTGAATATTCTTGAAAATGCGTGTGTTAAAATCTGTTTTTATTTTCAGACGGCATTTTATGTTGAATCCATCCCGAAAACTGGTTGAGCTGGTCCGTATTTTGGACGAAGGCGGTTTTATTTTCAGCGGCGATCCCGTGCAGGCGACGGAGGCTTTGCGCCGCGTGGACGGCAGTACGGAGGAAAAAATCATCCGTCGGGCGGAGATGATCGACAGGAACCGTATGCTGCGGGACACGTTGGAACGTGTGCGTGCGGGGTCGTTCTGGTTGTGGGTGGTGGCGGCATCGATGATGTTTACCGCCGGATTTTCAGGCACTTATCTTCTGATGGACAATCAGGGCCTGAATTTCTTTTTGGTTTTGGCGGGCGTATTGGGCATGAATACGCTGATGTTGGCAGTATGGTTGGCAACGTTGTTCCTGCGCGTGAAAGTAGGGCGGTTTTTCAGCAGCCCGGCGACGTGGTTTCGGGGCAAAGACCCCGTCAATCAGGCGGTGTTGCGGCTGTATGCGGACGAGTGGCAGCAACCTTCGGTACGTTGGAAAATAGGCGCAACATCGCACAGCCTGTGGCTCTGCACGCTGCTCGGAATGCTGGTGTCGGTATTGCTGCTGCTTTTGGTGCGCCAATATACGTTCAACTGGGAAAGTACGCTGTTGGGCGATTCGTCTTCGGTACGGCTGGTGGGAATGTTGGCATGGCTGCCTGCGAAACTGGGTTTTCCCGCGCCTGATGCGCGGGCGGTCATCGAAGGTCGTCTGAACGGCAATATCGCCGATGCGCGGGCTTGGTCGGGGCTGCTGGTCGGCAGTATCGTCTGCTACGGCATCCTGCCGCGCCTCTTGGCTTGGATAGTGTGTAAGATCCTTTTGAAAACAAGCAAAAACGGCTTGGATTTGGAAAAACCCTATTATCAGGCGGTCATCCGCCGCTGGCAGACGCAAATCGTCGATGCGGATACGCGCCGCGAAACCGTGTCCGCCGTTTTGCCGAAAATCGTCTTGAACGATGCGCCGAAATGGGCGGTCATGCTGGAGACCGAGTGGCACGAAGGCACGTGGTTTGAGGGCAGGCTGGCGCAGGAATGGCTGGATAAGGGCGTTGCCGCCAATCGGGAACAGGTTGCCGCGCTGGAGACAGAGCTGAAGCAGAAACCGGCGCAACTGCTTATCGGCGTACGCGCCCAAACTGTGCCGGACCGGGGCGTGCTGCGGCAGATTGTGCGGCTTTCGGAAGCGGCGCAGGGCGGCGCGGTGGTGCAGCTTCTGGCGGAACAGGGGCTTTCAGACGACCTTTCGGAAAAGCTGGAACATTGGCGTAACGCGCTGACCGAATGCGGCGCGGCGTGGCTGGAACCAGACAGGGCGGCGCAGGAAGGTCGTCTGAAAACCGAAGCGGGGCTGCATAATGGATAGTGAAGCGCAACGGAGACACAACAGGCGCATTGCTTCAATTAGAACGGGCAAAGCGTGGCTGATGAATGACAGCAAATGGCAAAAAATTTTCGATGTGGTTTTTGCAGAAACAGGGCAACAGTTTGCCAAAGCCAAAATGTTGGGCGATGAGCGGATGTATGATATGCGTTTGGAAATTTATTCGGAAGATTTACGCGGTTACAGTGATGATTGGATTGCCGGTCCGCTGAAGTTGTCCGAAATCGAATATATTGAAACAGTCCTGCTTCCTGATGTCTGCGCGGCTCGCCTGACCCAAGCCATACGGGAGCGTGGGCAATACGAATTTGAAATAAAAGACCAAACCTTGACAATATACGGATACTTATAAAGGTCGTCTGAACCCCATCTTTCTTATCACAAAACACCATGAACACACGCCCCCTTTCCCTCGCCGTCGTCGGACACACCAACACCGGCAAAACCTCGCTCCTGCGTACCCTTTTGCGCGACAGCGGTTTCGGCGAAGTCAGAAACGCCCCATCGACCACGCGCCATGTCGAAGAAGCCGCCATCAGCGACGGCGCAGACACGCTGGTTTTCCTGTACGACACGCCCGGACTCGAAGACGCGGGCGGCGTGCTGGAATGGCTGGAAAACCATACGGACAATCGTTCAGACGGCATCGAACGGCTGCAACAGTTTCTCGGCAGCCACGGCGCGCACCATGATTTCAATCAGGAAGCCAAAGTCTTACGGCAAGTCTTGCAAAGCGATATGGCAATGTACGTCATCGACGCGCGCGAGCCGGTTCTCGACAAATATCGGGATGAATTGATTATCCTTTCATGGTGCGCCAAACCGGTTATGCCCGTGTTCAACTTTACCGGCGGACAGCCTCCCGAATCGTGGACAACCATGCTGGCGAGGAGAAACCTGCACGTTTTCGCAGGGTTCGACACCGTCGCCTTTGATTTTGAAGGCGAACTGCGCCTGTGGAAAAACCTCGCCACCATGTTGCCCGAACGCAGCACACTCGACCGCCTGACAGCCATGCGCCGGCGCGAATGGCAGCGGCTGGACGGCGAAGCGCGCCGCGAAATCGCCGATTTCCTGCTTGATGCCGCCGCCTTCAGGCAGGAAGTGGACGAAAACGAGGATACCGACACCGTGTTGCAAACCATGCAGGCGGAAATACGCCAGCTCGAACGGAAGATGCAGCAGCGGCTGTTTGCCCTCTACCGTTTCTACCACAGCGAAATCGACGGCGGCGACTGGATGCCGCAAGCCTTCCGCCAAGACCCGTTCGACAGCGAATTACTCAAACAATACGGCATCCGCACCGGCACGGGCGCGGCAACCGGCGCGCTCATCGGCTTGGGGCTGGACATTGCCACGCTTGGCGGTTCGCTCGGATTGGGTACGGCAATCGGCGGCTTTTTGGGCGGCATCCTGCCCAATACCCGCACCATTTTCGACAAGCTCAACGGTCGCCAAACCTTGCACACCGACCCCGAAACCCTGACCCTGCTCGCCGCCCGCGCCCTCGATCTGCTCCACGTCCTGCAAACGCGCGGCCACGCGGCACAGTCGGATATCGAGCTGCACAGCCGCAAAGCCCCGTGGGACGCCGCCAGACTCCCGCCCGAACTCAACAAAGCCCGCAGTCATTGGAAATGGTCGTCGCTCAATACGCACCGCCCCGAAACCAGCCGTACCGAACGCAGGGAATATGCGGAGAAGCTTGGGATACGTTTAGCGGGCAAATAATGCCGTCTGAAGCCTGTTTGTATGGCAAGTCAGATTCAAATCGGGATAAGGCAGGAGGGCCGCTGAAGCCGATTTGCGACAAAAAACGGGTTCTGTATGATACAGAACCCGTTCCGTATGCCGTCTGAACGCTTCAGACGGCATTTTATTTGCAAAGGAATTACAGGGTGCGGGCAACTTCGACGATGTCGAAGCATTCCAGTTGGTCGCCTTCCATGATTTCGTTGTAGCCTTTGAGCATCAGACCGCACTCGAAGCCCATGCGGACTTCTTTTACGTCGTCTTTATAGCGTTTCAATGAAGCCAGTTCGCCCGTGTGGATGACCACGTTGTTGCGGATGAGGCGGACATGGGAATCGCGTTTGACCACGCCGTCGGTAACCATACAGCCTGCAATGTTGCCGACTTTGGAAACGGAGATGACCTGACGGATTTCGACCGTACCGGTAACCTGTTCTTTCTCTTCCGGGGAAAGCATACCGCTCATCGCCGCCTTCACGTCGTCGATGGCATCGTAGATGATGTTGTAGTAGCGGATTTCCACGTTTTCATTTTCGGCAAGTTTGCGCGAAGAGGCATCTGCACGCACGTTAAAGCCGATAATGAACGCGCCCGAAGCGATGGCGAGGTTGACATCCGATTCGGTAATACCGCCCACGCCGCTGTGCAATACGTTCACTTTTACCTCGTCGGTGGACAGTTTTTTCAGGCTGCCCGCCAAAGCCTCGTAAGAGCCCTGAACGTCTGCCTTGATGATGACCGACAAAGATTGGGCTTGGGTTTCGCCCATATTGTTGAACATATTTTCCAGCTTCGCCGCCTGCTGTTTGGCAAGGCGAACGTCGCGGTATTTGCCTTGACGGAAGAGGGCGATTTCGCGCGCTTTTTTCTCGTCCGCCAATACCATCGCGTCTTCACCCGCATTCGGTACGTCGGACAAGCCGAGGATTTCGACGGGGATGGACGGACCGGCTTCGGTAATGGATTTGCCGTTTTCATCGACCATCGCGCGGATTTTGCCGAATGCCGTACCGGCCAGCAGCATATCGCCTTTTTTCAGCGTACCGCTTTGAACCAGCAATGTGGCAACCGCGCCGCGCCCTTTGTCTAAGCGCGCCTCAACGATGATGCCTTTGGCGGGCGCATCGACAGGTGCGGTCAGTTCCAATACTTCGGCTTCGAGCAATACGGCTTCGAGCAGCGCGTCGATGTTCGTTCCTTTTTTCGCGGAAACGTCGATGAATTGAACCGTGCCGCCCCAATCGTCGGGGATGACTTCGTGTTGGGTCAGCTCTTGGCGGATACGTTCGGGGTTGGCGGCTTCTTTGTCGATTTTGTTGACGGCAACCACAATCGGAACGCCTGCCGCTTTGGCGTGGGCAATCGCTTCGATGGTTTGCGGCATCACGCCGTCGTCGGCGGCAACCACGAGAATCACGATGTCGGTCGCTTTCGCACCGCGTGCGCGCATAGCGGTAAAGGCTTCGTGGCCCGGGGTATCCAAGAAGGTAATCACGCCGCGCGGCGTTTTGACGTGGTACGCGCCGATGTGCTGCGTAATGCCGCCCGCTTCGCCCTGTACCACTTTGGCGCGGCGGATGTAGTCCAGCAGCGAGGTTTTACCGTGGTCGACGTGGCCCATCACGGTAACCACCGGCGGACGCGGCAATGCCTCGGCTTCCACTGCTTCCGCGCCCTCGTCCAAGAAGGCTTCCGGGTCGTCCGCTGCGGCGGGTTTGCCGATGTGTCCGAGTTCTTCCACCACAATCAGGGCGGTGTCTTGGTCGATGGATTGGTTGATGGTTACCATCATACCCATCTTCATCAGGGCTTTGACCACTTCCACACCTTTGACCGCCATTTTGTGCGCCAAATCGGCAACGGTAATGGTTTCGGGAACCAAAACTTCATGAACGACGGGTTCGGTCGGTGCTTGGAAGGCGTGCTGGTTCGGCTCGAGTTTGAGTTTTTTGCCTTTTTTGCCGCCGCGTACGCGCTCGTCGTCGCCGTTGCGGGCATTGTTGCGGTCGCGTCCGCCTTTTCCGCCTTTGCCTTTGGCGTTGCGGCCTTGACCTTCGTCATCGCGGTTGCGGCGGTCTTCTTTTTTCGCTTTTGCCGGATTGACAGGTTTATTTTCGACGACCGGAGCGGCTGCCTGCGGTTTCTCGGCAGGTTTGGCGGGACGCTGTCTGCCGGTTTTGGCTTCCTGTGCGGCTTTTGCCTGTTGTTCTGCCTGTTGTTTCATGGCTTCGCGGCGCGCCTGACGTTCTTGTTTTTCCTTCAACAAGGCTTCCTGGTGGGCGCGCAATGCGGCGGCGCGGCGCGCCTCTTCATCGCGTTGCGCCTGTTCTTCCGCGCTGACCACGGGTTGCGGGGCGGCAGGTTTCGCCGGTTTTTTCGCTTCCCTGCCTTTGCCGTTTCGCTCGTGTTTCGGCTTGGCGGCTTTTTCTTTGGGCTCGGCGGGTTTTTCAGACGGCATTTTGTCGGCTTGGGCTTTTTCCGCTTTGCTTTCTTCGGCGGGTTTGGTTTCCGCCGCAACGGGTGCGGTTTCGGCTTTTGCTTCGGTGGGTTTCTGTGCGGAGGCCTTGGCTTTGCCGCCGGCTTTTGCCGCTTTCAGTTTTGCCGCTTCGGCTTCCGCTTTGGCGCGTGCTTCTGCGCGTGCGGCAGATTCGCTTTCTGCTTTGTCCGCATCTTCCGTCATTTGTTCCGTCCGGGCCGGAGATGCTTGGACTTGCGAGGCTTTTGCCTGCGCTGCCAGCTCTTCGGCAGAAGGAATGTTGACGGTACGTCCGCGTTTGCGTGTTTCGACTTTTACGCCGTCAACGGTGCTGACTTCGGTTTTGGTGCGGCGGATGCTGATGGTACCGCCGTTGCTGCCGTTTTTCTTGGTCAGGTAGGCGTTTAAAAGCTGTTTGTCGTCCAGCGTCAGGGAATCGCCGCCGCCGGTTTTGCTGACACCTGCTTCTTTTAATTGTTTCAACAGGTCTTCGACGGGGCGTTTCAGTTCGGCGGCAAATTGTTCTACGGTTGTGTTATTCATCTGTACCCCCTTTTATTTGTCTTCGGTAAACCAGTGTTCGCGCGCGGTCAGGATGACGGCTTTGGCGGTTTCTTCATCGATGCCGGTAATTTCAATCAGCTCGTCGACGGACAGTTCCGCCAAGTCGTCGCGTGTGGTTATGCCGGCTTCGGCAAGGTTGCGGAGCATATCCGCATCCACGCCTTCGAGGTTGCGCATATCTTCGGACACTTCGCCCAGTTTTTCTTCGGCAGCAATCGCCATCGTCAGGATGGCATCGCGGGCACGGTTGCGGAGCATATCGACGATTTCTTCGTCAAATCCTTCAATGGCAAGCAGTTCGGCGGCAGGAACATAGGCAACTTCTTCCAGGGTTGCAAAACCTTCCTGAACCAGTACGTCGGCGGTTTCTTCGTCCACGTTCAAGTGATCCATAAACAGGCGGCGGATGGCGGCATCTTCTGCCGCATTGCGTTCGTCCGCCTCGGCGGAAGTCATGATGTTGAGCTGCCAGCCGGTCAAATCGGAGGCGAGGCGCACGTTTTGACCGCCGCGCCCGATGGCGAGCGCGAGCTGGTCTTCGGCAACGATGACATCGACGGCGTGTTTGTCTTCGTCGATCACGATGCGGCTGACTTCTGCGGGGGAAAGCGCGCTCATCACGAATTGCGCGGGTTCGGGCGACCAGAGGACGACATCGATGCGTTCGCCGGACAATTCGTTGCTGACCGCGTTGACGCGCGAACCGCGAACGCCGATACAGGTACCTTGCGGATCGATGCGTTGGTCGTTGGCTTTGACGGCGACTTTGGCGCGTTGGCCCGGGTCGCGGGCGACGGCGCGGATTTCCAAAAGGCCGTCTGAAATCTCAGGCACTTCGTTGGCGTAGAGTTTTGCCAAAAAGTCGGCGGAGGTGCGGCTCAGGATGATTTGTTTGCGCCCCGTGTTGCCGATTTCTTCGACGCGTTGGAAGAGGGCGCGGATGCGGTCGCCGCTGCGGAAGTTTTCGCGGGGGATGGACTGGTCGCGCGGAATCAGCGCATCCAGTTTGCCGGCGACGACTTCGACGATGATGCCGTGGCGTTCGACACGTTTGACCGTGCCGGTAACGATGTCTTCCCGGGTGGCGAGAAATTCGTTCAGGTTTTGTTCGCGTTCGGCATCGCGGATGCGTTGCAGGATGATTTGTTTGGCGGTTTGCGCGGCTTGTCGGCCGAAACCTTCGTTGGGCAGCTGCTCTTCGTAGTATTCGCCGATTTGGATGGCGGTGCCGGGGATTTCTTCTTGGATTTCCTCGATGGTTTTTTCTACGTCGGGGTAGGTGTAGTCTTCGTCGGCGACAATCAGCCAGCGGCGGAAGGTTTGGTATTCCCCGGTGTCGCGGTCGATTTGTACACGCACGTCCATATGTTCGCGCCCCGCCTTTTTCTTGGCGGCGGTAGAGAGTGCGAATTCCAAGGCTTGGAAGACGACTTCGGCATCAACGTTTTTTTCGCTTGCCAGCGCTTCTGCCAGTTGCAACATTTCACGGCTCATTTTGAATATCTCCAATATTGTTGTGTTTTAAAATTTGAATTCGGGGCGCAGGCGGGCTTTGTCGACGTTGTCCAACCCGATTTGCACGGTTTTGCCGTCGAAAGAAACGGTAACAGTGTCGTTTTCGCAGCCTTCGATTTTGCCGATAAAGTTTTTCTGGCCGTCTATCGGCAGGCGTGTTTTGATTTTGGCGTTCTGGCCGGCAAAGCGCACGAAGTCGGCGGCTTTTTTCAGCGGCCGGTCGAGTCCGGGGCTGGAAATTTCCAGATTTTTATAATCGATGTCTTCCACCATAAACACGCGGCTCAAATGGTTGCTGACGGCGGCGCAGTCTTCGACGGTAATGCCGCCTTCCTTATCGATGAACACGCGCAGCGTCCCTTGTGCGGTCAGTTCGAAATCGACCAGTTCGTAGCCCAAGCCGGGCAGGGTTTTTTCGAGGATGGTCTGAATATCCATACGGCTCCCTAAAGTGCATAATAAAAAAATGGCCGGGCGGCCATTTTTCGTTGGGATTGAAAAATTTTCGGGATTATAACCCTTTTTGCGGAGAAATGAAAGCGTTGATTTGTTTTATATTTTCCAATTTGAAAAAATGGCTGTCCGGCAATGGCTTTTGAAAGGGGCGGCATTTCCGGCAGATTCGGTTTTTTGCCGTTTAATCTTTTTTGAATCAGCGCGTTGTTTCTTTTCCCGGCTGCCGGCGTGTTTTGTTGCACGGGGGTGGGTGTTCCCCCGTCTTGCATAAAGCCCGCCCCAAGCCTAAAATCAGGGCATTTTTTTGACAGTTTGGGGCTGCGTTATGTCTCTTTATCCGATTTACAATTTTTCCGCCGGCCCCGCCGTATTGCCCGAAGCCGTGTTGGAAACGGCGCGGCAGGAAATGTCGGATTACAACGGTACGGGTTTTTCCGTGATGGAAATGAGCCACCGTTCGGATATGTTTTTGAGCATCCTGCATCATGCCGAACAAGACCTGCGGCAGCTTTTGAACATTCCGTCCAACTATAAAATCCTGTTTTTACAGGGCGGGGCGACCACGCAATTCAATATGGCGGTTTTGAATATGGCACGCGGTTTCCGCACCGCCGACGCGGTGGTAACGGGCAACTGGAGCCGTACCGCCTATGAGCAGATGGGGCGGCTGACCGATACGGAAATCCGTTTGGCGGCGCACGGGGGCGAGCAATATGCCTATAAAAACCTGCCTGCGGTGGAGGATTGGGATGTCGATCCGAATTCCGCATTTGTCCATTTTGCGATTAATGAAACCGTAAACGGCCTGCAGTATCAAAACGTCCCCAAGCTTTCAGACGGCCTGCCGCCGCTGGTGTGCGATATGTCGAGCGAAATTTTGTCGCGCGAGTTTGATGTATCCGATTACGGCTTGATTTATGCCGGCGCGCAAAAAAATATCGGTCCGGCCGGTGCGACCGTGGTCATTATCCGCGAGGATTTGCTCGAGCGTTGTCCGAACGATATTCCCGATGTGTTCAACTACCGTTCGCACATCAACCGCGACGGTATGTATAACACGCCCTCCACTTATGCGGTTTATATGTCGGGTTTGGTGTTCCGCTGGCTGCAAACGCAGGGCGGTGTGAAAAAAATTGAAGCGGTCAATCGGATAAAGGCGCAAACCTTGTACGAGGCGATAGACGGCAGCGGCGGTTTTTACATCAACGATATTCATCCTGATGCGCGTTCCAAAATGAACGTGGTCTTCAAAACCTCGAGCGGGGATTTGGATCGACGCTTTGTGTTGGAAGCCGAGTTGCAGGGCTTGTGCCTGCTTAAGGGTTATAAAACCGTCGGCGGTATGCGTGCCAGCATTTATAATGCGATGCCGCTCGAAGGCGTGCGGGCTTTGGCAGATTTTATGCGCGATTTCCAACGGCGTTACGGTTGATGTCCCGATGCCGTCTGAAGCGGTTTGCGGCTTCAGACGGCATCGGCTGTTTCGGCGTTTTCCGGCGGCGTTCCGGTGCGGCGGTAGGGGGTAAGACTGCGCTGCCGGTGTTTTTATTCCGGGCGTGATGCTGTTTGCGCCGGACTGTCCCGCCGGGTTTTTCAAATATGAAATGTGTTGCCCCCGCTTTTCCGGCAAGGGCGTTTTCCGCCCGGTTCGAATCTTGCTTCCGATGTTTTTATGTCTGCCGGATGTTTGAATGGTGGGCAGAAACCCCGCGCCGCCTTCCGTTTTCTTGCCCTGCTTTGCTACGTTGCCTTATAATTAAGAATCTTTTTCAATAATCCGGATTCCGGATGCCTTTTCCAACCCTTATCCGACATATTCCAAATGATAAAACCGAACCTGAGGCCGAAGCTCGGCTCTTCCGCGCTGATTGCCTTTCTTTCCCTGTATTTTTCGCTGGTATTGAATTACGCCTTTTTTGCCAAAGTTGTCGAGCTTCATCCTTTTAACGGCACCGGGGCGGATATCTTCCTCTATACGATGCCGGTGGTGCTGTTTTTTTTAAGTAATTTCGTTTTTCACGCCATTGCCCTGCCTTTTGTGCATAAGGTATTGATTCCGTTGATATTGGTTATCAGTGCGGCGGTATCTTACCAAGAAATATTTTTCAATATCTATTTCAACAAGTCGATGTTGAATAATGTCTTGCAAACTACGGCTGCCGAAAGCGCGCGCCTGATTACGCCGGGCTATGTGCTGTGGATTGTATGTCTGGGCGTATTGCCTGCGCTGGCGTATATCGCCGTCAAGGTCAAATACCGCGTTTGGTATAAGGAGCTTTTGACGCGCCTTGTGCTTGCCGCCGTTTCCTTTTTGTGCGCGTTGGGCATCGCGATGTTGCAATATCAGGATTACGCCTCGTTTTTCCGCAACAATAAATCAGTAACCCATCTGATTGTGCCGTCTAATTTCATCGGCGCGGGCGTGTCGAAATACAAAGATTGGAAGCGTTCCAATATTCCTTATACGCAATTGGATATGGCGGTCGTGCAAAACCGCCCGGCCGGCAGCCTGCGCCGTTTCGTGGTGCTGATCGTGGGCGAGACCACGCGTGCCGCCAACTGGGGTTTGAACGGTTACAGCCGCCAAACTACGCCGCTGCTTGCCGCGCGCGGCGATGAAATTGTCAATTTCCCGCAGGTCAGAAGCTGCGGCACATCGACCGCGCACTCCCTGCCGTGTATGTTCTCAACCTTCGACCGCACGGATTATGACGAAATCAAAGCCGAACACCAAGACAACCTGCTGGACATCGTGCAGCGCGCCGGCGTGGAAGTTACTTGGTTGGAAAACGATTCCGGCTGCAAGGGCGTGTGCGGCAAAGTGCCGAATACCGACGTTACCTCGCTCAACCTGCCCGAATACTGCCGCAACGGCGAGTGCCTCGACAATATCCTGCTGACCAAGTTCGACGAAGCCCTCAACAAAAATGATAAAGACGCGGTTTTGATTCTGCATACCATCGGCAGTCACGGGCCGACGTATTACGAACGCTATACCGAAGCCGAACGCAAATTCACGCCGACCTGCGACACCAACGAAATCGACAAATGCGCCCGCGCCACGCTGGTCAACACTTACGACAATACGGTTTTGTATGTGGACCAGTTTATCGACAAGGTTATCCGCAAACTTGAAAACCGCGACGATTTGGAAAGCGCGGTGCATTATGTTTCCGACCACGGCGAAAGTTTGGGCGAAAACGGGATGTACCTGCACGCCGCGCCTTACGCCATCGCGCCTTCCGGACAGACGCATATCCCGATGGTTATGTGGTTTTCCAAAGCCTTCCGCCAACACGGGGGCATAGATTTCCAATGCCTCAAACAAAAAGCGGCGGAAAACGAATATTCGCACGACCACTATTTCAGCACGGTATTGGGGCTGATGGACATTTCAAACAGCCAAACCTATCGGAAGGATATGGATATATTGGCAGCCTGCCGCCGTCCGCGCTGATGCCGGATATGCCGTCTGAAGCCTTCAGACGGCATATGTGTCCGAACACCCGACCGACGACCGGAGTATAACGATATGGATGCTTTAAAATTATTGACGAACCGCCGATCTTCCAAAAAGCTGAAGCCCCCCGCCCCCGATGCGGAGCAGTTGGAACAAATATTGCAGGCGGCAACCCAAGTTCCCGATCACGGCAATATGCGCCCGTTCCGTTTTACCGTGATTCAGGGGGACACTGCTTTGCAGCGTTTCCGCCGTATTTTGGCGCAGACGGTTGACGCGTTGAATTTCGGCGCGGAGGCGTTGCAGAAGGCGGAAAAAGTGGGCAATATGGCGCCGATGGTCATTGGGGTAACGTTTGCGCCCAACCGCGATGTGCCTAAGCCGAAACCGGAATGGGAACAGATGCTGACGGCGGGTTGTGCGGCGTATGCGCTGCAACTGGCGGCAACGGCTCAGGGATTCGACAATGTCTGGATTACGGGGATGTGGGTCAACAGCCCTTTGCTGCGTGAGGCTTTCGGTTGTGCGGATAAGGATAAAATCATCGGGCTGATGATGGTCGGCACGCCGACAGAGGAAGTGCATAAGCCCAAGAATACCGATTTGGAAGCGTTTGTCAGCCATTGGTAAACGGAATCTCAAGCAAAATGCCGTCTGAAAGGCTTTCAGACGGCATTTTTCCATGCGTTTTAAACAGGGTTCATGAAACTCCCGATGCGTTCGGGGGAAATTTCCGGCGTTGCACCATATTCGGACGCGACCAGTGTGCCGAGCGCGCAGGAAAAGGCGAGGGCATGTTGGGGTTCCGCGCGGTTGAGCAGCTGATAAATCAGACCGCCAAGGAAACTGTCTCCCGAGCCGACGGTATCGGCAACTTCGATTTTAAATCCGCCGTGTCGGAAAAACTCCCCGTTTTTGTACAGGACTGCGCCGTGGCTGCCCAAGGTTACGCAAAGAGTGCCCGTATCGGTCAGTTTTGCCAGATAAACGATGTTTTGTTCCAAACCGTGATAGGGCGATCCGTAAATTTTTGACAGTTCGTAGAGTTCGTCATCGTTGAGTTTGACGACATCAGCCTGTTTCATGGTTTCTAAAATCAGGGAAGCGTCGTAATGCGGTTTGCGCAGGTTGACATCGAAGATTTTGAATTTTGCCTGTTGCAGCAGGCTGTTTAAAGTTTTTCGGGAGGTTTCGTCGCGCATGGCCAGGCTGCCGAAAATAAAGGCATCGGATTGGGCAACGCGGTGCAGTGCTGCTTCTTCTGTCCGGATGCCGTCCCATGCACAGGGATAGACAATTTCGTAGGATGCGCTGCCTTGGGCATTCAGCGACACTTTAACCTGACTGGTGGGATAATCCGGATGAATCTGGACAAAGTCGGAAACGATGTTCTTTTGTTGTATTTGTCGGACAAGTTCTTCTCCGTCGCCATCATTTCCCCTACTGCTGATAATGGCGGTATCCATACCGAGCGATTGTAATCTGTACAGCACGTTTAAAGGTGCGCCGCCCAAAATTTTTCCATCAGGGAAAGCATCCCACAGTATCTCGCCGAAGCCGGTAATTTTCATTGGATTTCCTTGGTTTGGATAAATAGTCGGAAAGTTTGACGGCTTTACATACCGTCGCTGATCGGGAATGTAGTAATACTCCGAATGGGTTGTATAAATTTCGTTGGAAAAATAAAACGTTGTCGGTATTTTGACGGGTTTGCCGCAAAGGTGGTTTGATTCACCGCAAGATAATTTTGTTTTTTCCTACAAAATATTGCTTGAAATTGCAAGATGATGAAACAAAACTAGAATTTTCGGGCAAAAAACGGCGGTACTTTTCAGTACCGCCAAAGCTGCTTTGGTAATTGAAGGGGTTATCGGCTTGCGCAACGGAAGCCCAAGTTGTGCAAGACATATTTGGATTGCAGGCTGGTGCGGATGCCGTAGCGGAGGAAGGCGGCATAGTTGGACGAGTCGCTCGACCCGATAGACGCGCCGCTGCAAAACATTTGCGCGTTGGCATTGCCGGAAGAAAGCAGGCTGCTGTTGAAATCTTCCGTCCATTCCCAAATCAGCCCGTGCATATCGTAAACGCCCCAGTAGTTCGGGCGGCCTTTGCCGACATCGTGCAGGCCTTTCCGTCCGCCATCCGCATACCAATCGAGAATAGTGCGGTTGTAGCCGGGTTCGTTTGAACCGTTTTTCTGCGTGGCGGAGGCAAGTCCGGCAAATTCCCATTCGTCGATGGTCGGCAGGCGTTTGCCTTGTGCGGCGCAATAGGCGTTGGCGGCAAACCAAGAAACATTGGTTACCGGCTGTTTTAATTCGCCTGCCCTGGGTGCGTAGCTGTGGCTGCCGTTTTTCATCCAATGCTTCAGATAAGCGGGTTCCGCCTGTTTGGAACTGACCCTGCCTTTTTGCCATTGGGGGTGGCTGTTGACGAATTCGGCAAACTCGGCATTGGTAACGGGATATTTATCCAGTTTGAACGGTTTGACTTTAATCAGGCCGGTATCTTTTTTCAGATAAAGCGGGCGGTAGCTGCCGCCTTCGATTTGAACCATTTCGGCAGACGCCGCTTGAGTGCCGGCGAGTGCCGCACAGAGAAAGAGTAACCGGGCAAACTTCATATTATGCCTCCTGACAGGCGGTTAAAATTGATTTTTCAGACGGCATTTTAAACGAAAAGCTGCGAATGCCGTCTGAAGAATCAATCTTCCGAAAGGAAAGATTGGTTGTTAAAAAACCACTGCCGTGCGTAATGAAGTACGGCGGCAGTGGTTTGTCCCGCTAATGACGGGTATCCGGTTTAATAAACGCTTTTTTCGGATGCAGAGGCTGCCGGGGCAGAAGCTGCGGGAGCGGAAGCAGCAGGAGCTGCACCGTTACCGGCGTAAGCGGTATCACTCAATTTTTGAGTCATAATTTCAGGGTTTTCCGCACCCTCTACTTTCAATTGGCCCAACGCGCCTTTGTTGAATGCGCGGAAGATGGAGTGGTCGACCAAAGTGTAGCTGCCCGGGATGTCGACTTTGAATTCGACAATGGCGGAACCGCCGGCAGGAACGATGGTGCTTTGTACGTTTTCGTTAATCAGCTTGCCGCCTTCAACATAAACTTTGTCGAAGATTTCGCCGATGACGTGGAAGGAAGACACCAAGTTCGGACCGCCGTTACCGACGTACATACGCACGGTTTCGCCTGCTTTGGCTTTCAGCGCGTTATCGCCGGCGATAGAACCTACATGACCGTTGAATACGACGTATTCAGGCTGTTCGGCAACGGCTTTGTCCATGTCGAACGGTTGCAGGCCTTGCGCGCCTTTTTTGCCTTTGGTGTAGAAGTCGCCTTGGACGATGTAGAACTCTTTATCCACTTTCGGCAGGCCTTCTTTAGGCTCGACCAAAATCAGGCCGTACATACCGTTGGCGATGTGCATACCGACCGGCGCGACGGCGCAGTGGTAGATGTACAGGCCCGGTTGCAGGGCTTTGAAGCTGAATGTGGAAGTACGGCCCGGGGCGGTAAAGGTTGCGGCTGCACCGCCGCCCTGACCGGTTGCGGCGTGGAAGTCAACGTTGTGCGGAACGGTAGAAGACGGGTTGTTGGAGAATTCGACTTCTACAGTATCGCCTTCGCGTACGCGGATCATGCGGCCCGGAACGTCGCCGTCAAATGTCCAGTAGTGGTATTCCACCCCGTCGTCCATTTTCATGGTTTTTTCGACGGTTTCCATTTTCACGCGGACTTTGGCAGGGTAGTCGCGGTCGATTGCGGGAGGTACTTCGGGAGCGTGGGTGGTAACCGCATCGATGACGGGCAGTTCGCCTGCAGGCGTTTCGGCGGCAGCTTGTGCGGCGGAACTTGCGGCTTCTGCGGAAGCGGCAGGGGTTTCGGCAGGAGCTTGAGCAGCTTGTTCGCCACCGCAGGCGGCTAAAGCAAACATAGAAGCGATAATTGCAGCTAAGGCTTGGCGTTTCATGATGTTTTCCTTTTGTAAGAAAAGTAAATTGTCCTGAAAGGATTGGTTAAGAACTTGGTGTGATTATGCGGTTGCCCCATTGCGGGCATTTTGATTTAAGTCAAATAATTCATAAAATATGAACTTAAAATGATACTTCTAATACTTTATAACTACTAAAAATTACAATGAATAGGCTGATTTGCCAGGGTTTCGGCAGAGCAGGCAAAGGCAGGGCGATTGCTGAGCAAAGAATAATGATAGTTATTATCATATATGTATTTGTTTTATATGTGCGTTTGTTTGAACAAATGTTTATTTGCGCGGTAAACCGTGCTACAATCTTTAACATTCATATTCTGTGAATTTTAAACAACTGCTTTATTAAAAGGAGCTCTCAAAATGGGACAGTACAAGAAGCTGTGGTACTTGCTGTTTGCCGTTCTGGCGGTATGCTTTACCATTCTTGGCTATATGGGCAGCGAGGTTTATAAGAAAGCCCCGCCTTACCCCGAACAGGTCGTTTCCGCATCAGGCAAAGTGCTGATGACGAAAGACGATATTTTGGCAGGTCAGTCTGCGTGGCAGAGTACCGGCGGTATGGAAGTCGGTTCGATTCTGGGTCACGGCGCATATCAGGCTCCGGACTGGACGGCCGACTGGCTGCATCGTGAGTTGTCCGCTTGGTTGGATTTGACCGCGCAACAGACTTACGGCAAAAAATTCGATGAAGTTTCCCCTGAAGAACAAGCCGTTCTGAAAACCCGCCTGGCTGACGAATACCGCAACCAAAGCCGCGTGAAGGAAGACGGTTCTGTAGTCATCAGCGATACGCGCGTGAAAGCCATCGAAAGCATCCTGCCTTACTACCACGGTGTTTATGGCGACGATCCCGCACTGCAAACCACCCGCGAACACTTTGCAATGAAAAACAACACATTGCCAAGCAAAGAAGCGCGTGAAAAACTGTTCGACTTCTTCTTTTGGACTTCTTGGTCTGCTTCGACCAACCGTCCCGGCGAAGTCTTTACCTACACCAACAACTGGCCGCACGAGCCTTTGATCAACAACGTACCGACTACTGAAAACTACATGTGGTCGTTTACCAGTGTTGTACTGCTCTTGATGGGTATCGGTTTGCTGATGTGGGGTTATTCCTTCCTGACCAAACACGAAGAAGTGGAAGTGCCGTCTGAAGACCCGATTTCCAAAATCCAACTGACCCCTTCGCAAAAAGCATTGGGCAAATACGTCTTCCTGACGGTCGCCCTGTTTGTGGTACAAGTATTGCTGGGCGGCCTGACCGCGCACTACACCGTCGAAGGCCAGGGTTTCTACGGCATTGACGAGGCGTTGGGCTTTGAAATGTCCGACTGGTTCCCCTACGCCCTGACCCGTACTTGGCACATCCAATCCGCCATCTTCTGGATTGCAACCGGCTTTTTGACGGCAGGTTTGTTCCTCGCGCCGATTGTCAACGGCGGCAAAGATCCCAAGTTCCAACGTGCAGGCGTGAACTTCCTCTATATCGCCCTGTTTATCGTGGTCGGCGGTTCTTACGCGGGCAACTTCTTCGCGTTGACGCACATCCTTCCCCCGGAATTTAACTTCTGGTTCGGACACCAAGGTTACGAATACCTCGATTTGGGCCGTTTCTGGCAACTCCTGCTGATGGTCGGTCTGCTGTTGTGGCTGTTCCTGATGTTGCGCTGCACGATTTCTGCCTTTAAAGAAAAAGGCGTGGACAAAAACCTGCTGGCAATCTTTGTCGCTTCTATGGTCGGTGTGGGCGTGTTCTATGCACCGGGCCTGTTCTATGGCGAAAAATCCCCGATTGCTGTAATGGAATACTGGCGTTGGTGGGTGGTTCACCTGTGGGTGGAAGGCTTCTTTGAAGTATTTGCCACTGCCGCCTTTGCCTTTGTCTTCTACAATATGGGCTTTGTCCGCCGCAGTACCGCCACTGCCTCCACTTTGGCCGCTGCCGCCATCTTTATGTTGGGCGGCGTTCCGGGTACGCTGCACCACCTGTACTTCTCCGGCTCTACCTCTGCCTCTATGGCAATCGGCGCCTGCTTCTCCGCTTTGGAAGTCGTGCCGCTGGTGTTGCTGGGCCGTGAAGCATACGAGCATTGGTCTTACCAACACCTGTCCGACTGGGCGAAACGCCTGCGTTGGCCGCTGATGTGCTTTGTGGCAGTCGCCTTCTGGAATATGATCGGTGCCGGCGTATTCGGCTTCCTGATCAATCCGCCGATTTCCCTGTTCTATATTCAAGGTTTGAACACTTCTGCCGTTCACGCGCACGCCGCCTTGTTCGGTGTGTACGGTTTCTTGGCATTGGGCTTCGTATTGCTGGTTGCCCGTTATTTGAAACCGAACGCGCAGTTTGACGACAAACTGATGACTTGGGGCTTTTGGCTGCTGAACGGCGGTCTGGTGGGTATGATTGCCATCAGCCTGTTGCCTGTCGGCGCGATTCAGGCATACGCCTCCATCACGCACGGCCTGTGGTATGCGCGTAGCGAAGAGTTCCTGCAAATGGAAATCTTGGATACTCTGCGTTGGGTTCGTACTGCTGCCGACTTGATCTTTATCGGAGGTGCAATCTGTGTCGCCATCCAAGCCACTAAAATCGTATTCGGCCGGGACAAATAAGTTTCAGCCCGAAAATGGAAACCGCACCTGCCATCAGGTGCGGTTTTTTTACAGAAAAATGCCGTCTGAAGGCTTCAGACGGCATTTGTCCGCTTGCGGGTTTATTCCGAGATATCGGCAACACCGCTTTCGGGGAAGATAGGCAAATCCGGCGGCGGGAGCAGGGTATCCAAAGTCAGGGCGGACGCATCGAGTGTGGGATAGCCTTCAAACGCGACCGAATAGCCGCCGTTTCCGTTCATACGGATTCGGGCGTGCGCGCCCAATGGAAACGTGATTTTGTCGCTGATGTGTCCGAAGGGGAAGCCGGTCAGCACAGGAATTTTTGCCGTACGCGAAATATGGTTGGCAACGGCGGAAAAATCATAAGACGGATCATAGACATCTCGAATTTTTTCCATACGGAAATTGCCGAACACGATGGCGCGCTGTTTCTTCAAAATACCCGAAAGATACAGCGTATTGAGCATACGTTCGATGCGGTAGGGCTGTTCGCCGACATCTTCGAGAAACAAAATGCCGCCGCCGATGTCGGGCATATAAGGCGTACCGGCGAGCGAGGCGAGGACGCTTAAGTTGCCGCCCCACAACGTGCCTTCGGTTTCGACATTGGCGCGTTGGATATAAGGAACATCAACGGTCAGGCGGTTTTGGGTTGCCCCCTTGATAAAGGCATCCATTGTAAACGCACCGGGGGTGGGTTTGCCAAAATCGCTATAAGCCATCGGACCGGCAAAACTCATCATATTGCCTTTTGCCAAGAGTGCAAGCTGGACGGCGCAAACATCGCTGAAGCCGAAAAACAGCGTACCGCGTTCGCGCATTCTTGCACCGAGTGAGGCAAAATCGATATGCGGCAGAATGCGTGCCGCACCATAACCGCCGCGCAAACCCATCAGGACTTTCGGCATGGCAACGCGATCGGAAGCGACATCTTGGAAATCGGCGGCACGTTGTGCGTCCGTACCGGCAAACCGTTGGAAGCGGCGGCTGCCCGCCTGTTGGTTGGTTACGGTAAAACCGGCATTGTAAAGGCGGGTCAATGCAGTATTGACGCGGTTGATGTCTTCGGCAAAGCCTGAGGAGGCGACAATACGCAGAAGATTGTCGGCAGAATTAGAATGGCGTGGTGGTTCGGGGTACACGGTTCGGGCTTTCGCAACAGGGTGAGAGGGCGCGGATGGGGCATTGTTTGAAGCAGGCGCAGTACCGCAAGCCTGAAGCAGTCCCGCGCCTGCGGCGGCGGTGCAGGTTTTCAGAAAACGGCGGCGGGAGGTCGGTTCGGTCATAATTTCCCTTTCATACGGTTTCAGACGGCATTGGCGGGCTTAAAGCAGCTTTTTAAGTTGTTCCGTCCAATCTTGCGGCAGGGTCATACCGTGTTTTCGGACGGGGTTTGCCCAAATCGGCGCAGGGAAAGTTGCATCGTTTTCAAAGCGGGCGATAATATGCCAATGCAGGTGCGGCACGACATTGCCCAAGCTGGCGAGGTTGATTTTTGCCGGCCGGAACACTTGGCGCATAGCGGCTTCGACTTTGTACACCATTTCCATCAATTCGCCGCGTTCCGCTGCCGAAAGGTCGGTCATTTCGGCAATATGCTTACGCCAAATGACGCGGCAGAATGCAGGCGAACCGCTGTCGTTATGGACGGCGATGACGCGCAGCTTGGGGGTTTGCAGCAAAATATCTTCATCTTGCGCCGTGCAGATGGGGCAGGGTTGGGCGGTCATTTTTCCTTATTCCTGAAAGTGTTTAAAAAACGGTAGGGTAATTTTTAATATTTCAATTTGTCTGTCCGCATTGCCGTTAATTGTACCACTTCATCGTGTTTCCTTTTCGGTTGAAACCCCGCCCTTTGTGGCGGCAGGAACAGACTTTATTTGGGAGGGGGTGTAACCCCTTCCAAATCAGGACGACACATAGGGCGGTGCTTTATGTGTCGTCCTGTGTGTTGAAACATATCGGACGCATTTGAACAGTGATGCGGCAAACTGTTTTAGCGGCAGGCAAGAGATGCCGCCTGATGCCGTCTGATGCCGTCTGAAGCCCATTGTCCGTCATTCCCACACAGGCAGTTGCTACGGTTGTCGAAGCCCCTTAGCCGTCGCGCAGGCGATTGCTACGGTTACTAAAATTCCGTCATTCCCTCAAAAACAGAAAACCAAAATCAGAAACCTAAAATCCTGTCATTCCCGCGCAGGCGGGAATCTAGGTCTGTCGGTACAGAAACTTATCGGGTAAAACGGTTTCTTTAGATTTTATGTTCTAGATTCCCACCTGCGCGGGAATGACGGGGCGGGCGGATGCCGTCTGAAACTCCGTCATTCCTGCAACTTTTCGTCATTCCCGTGAAAACGGGAATCTAGAACTTCAAACTTTCAGATAATCTTTGAATATTGCCGTTACCCGACGGTCTGGATTCCCGCCTGCGGGGGAATGACGGCAGAGCGGTTTCTGTTGCTCCCGATAAATGCCGCAATCTCAAATCCCGTCATTCCCTCAAAAACAGAAAACCAAAATCAGAAACCTAAAATCCTGTCATTCCCGCGCAGGCGGGAATCTAGGTCTGTCGATACAGAAACTTATCGGGTAAAACGGTTTCTTTAGATTTTATGTTCTAGATTCCCACCTGCGCGGGAATGACGGGGCGGGCGGATGCCGTTTGAAACTCCGTCATTCCTCTGCTGTCCGCAACTTTTCGTCATTCCCGTGAAAACGGGAATCTAGAACTTTTAAATTTTCAGACAGCTTTTGAATATTGCCGCCGCCCGAAGGTCTGGATTCCCGCCTGCGCGGGAATGACGGCGGGAGAACAATGCCGTCTGAAACCTCGTCATTCCTCTGCTGTCCGCAACTTTTCGTCATTCCTGTGAAAACGGGAATCTAGAACTTTCAAACTTTCAGATAATCTTTGAATATTGCCGCCGCCCGAAGGTCTGGATTCCCGCTTTCGCGGGAATGACGGCAGAGCGGTTTCTGTTGCTTCCGATAAATGCCGCAATCTCAAATCCCGTCATTCCCTCAAAAACAGAAAACCAAAATCAGAAACCTAAAATCCCGTCATTCCCGCAGCTCTTCGTCATTCCCGTGAAAACGGGAATCTAGAACTTTTAAATTTTCAGACGGCTTTTGAATATTACCGTTGCCCGACGGTCTGGATTCCCGCCTGCGCGGGAATGACGGTGGAGGACGATGCCGTCTGAAGCCTATTAGCGGTTTCAGACGGCATTTTCTTGCCGGAGCGGCAGTCAGGAAAACTGTGCCGCGCCACGGTTTGCCAAATCGTCGGCGCGTTCGTTTTCCGCGTGTCCCGCGTGTCCTTTTACCCAAGTCCAACTGATTTGATGCTGTCCGACCAAAGCGTCGAGTTCTTTCCACAAGTCGTCGTTTTTGACCGGCTGCTTGGCGGCGGTTTTCCAGCCGTTGCGCTTCCAACCGTGTATCCAGTTTTCCATACCGTTTTTAACGTATTGCGAATCGGTGCAGATGATGACGGTGCAGCGGCGTTTGAGCGATTTCAGCCCTTCGATGACGGCGGTCAGCTCCATGCGGTTGTTGGTGGTTTGCGCTTCGCCGCCGAAAAGTTCTTTTTCGTGGCTGCCGTAGCGCATTAATACGCCCCAGCCGCCCGCGCCGGGATTGCCTTTGCACGCGCCGTCGGTGTAGAGGTAAACAGGTGTGTCCATATCGTGCCTTTGTGTGGTGTCCGGCGTGATTATAAGCGGTTTGCACGCCGTGCCGGCTGAAAGATTACGGCGGATTGAAATAGGCATATAATGTGCAACTTTATAGTGGATTAAATTTAAACCAGTACGGCGTTGCCTCGCCTTGCCGTACTATCTGTACTGTCTGCGGCTTCGTCGCCTTGTCCTGATTTAAATTTAATCCACTATATTTTTGAATATGAAGGAGCGGATAGTGGGTCAAAGCGGCGAGTTGTTTTGCTTCGGACAAATGCCCGTGTGGAAGGCGGAAAACCTGCCGGAAGTTTTGTTGTCGGGCTATTCGTCTGAGGAAGGGGAGTGGGTCTGCCTGAATGTGTTGCAGGGCGATGTCGAAGTCCGCACGCAGGACGGGGCGGCAGAGATTTGGTCGGCAGCCGGCGGCGATTGCGTGTTTGCGCCGCAGCAGGTGTTTTCGGTCAAACCGAAAACGGACGATGCCGAAATCCGTTTGTCGCTGTATTGCGCGGCGGCAGATTATTTCCACAAAAAATACGGCATGAGTGCCACGCATTCTGCGGTCGCGGCGGCACAGGATACCGTACCGGCGGGCAGGGCGTTGGATATGGGCTGCGGACAGGGGCGCAACGCGCTGTTTCTCGGTTTGAAGGGATTTGAAGTTACTGCAGTCGATCACAATCCGGCTGCTTTGGCAAACGTGGCGGAGCTGGCAGAGGCGGAGGGCTTGAACGTCCGCACGCTGGAATATGACTTGAATGCCGCCGCTTTACAGGGCGAGTTTGATTATATTGTGGCAACAGTGGTGCTGATGTTCCTGATGCCGCAGCGCGTGCCTGACGTGATTGCCGATATGCAGGCGCATACGGCGGCAGGCGGGTACAATTTGATTGTGTCGGCAATGGATACGGCGGATTTCCCCTGCCCGATGCCGTTCCCCTTCAAATTTAAAGAGGGCGAGCTGAAGGATTATTATCGGGATTGGGAGCTGGTCGAATATAAAGAAGAATTGGGCGCGATGCACGCCAAAGACGAAAACGGCAATCCGATACGGTTTAAATTTGTAACCATGCTGGCGAAAAAGCCTGAATAATCCTCAAAAATGCCGTCTGAACATTTTGTTTCAGACGGCATTTTTACGGTTAGTCCCGATACGCCCAATGATTGACCGGGCCGTGTCCCGCGCCGATTTCCAAAGGGTTTGAGATTGCCGCCGTAATGTAGGACTTGGCAGTCCGTACGGCTTTGCAAACGTCCGAGCCTTTTGCCAACTCGGCGGTGATGCAGGCGGAAAACGTGCAGCCCGTGCCGTGCGTGTGGGCGGTTGGAAAGCGCGGGCTGTCCAATTCCAGCGTTTCATTTTGCGTAAACAGCCAATCTGTGCAGCGTCCGCTTGTGCTGCCGTTCAAATGTCCGCCTTTGATAACGACATTTTTGACACCGTAATCAAGCAGGATTTTTGCCGCACGTTCCGCATCTTTACGGTTTTCGATATGCACGCCGGTCAGGGCTTCCGCCTCGGGCAGGTTGGGGGTCAACACATCCGTATCGGGAAGCAGCAGGCGCGTCAGTGCCGTAACGGCGGAATCCTGCAACAGCGGCGCACCGCCTTTGGCAATCATCACAGGGTCGAGTACGCGTCTGCCGAAGCGGCAGTGTTTCAGCTTGTCGGCAACGCATTCGATGATTTCCGCCGTGCCGAGCATTCCTATTTTGTAGGCGCGGATGTCGAAGTCTTCCCTGATTGCTTGGATTTGTGCGGTGATGGTTTCGGTCGGGACGAGATGAACCGCCGACACGCCCAAGGTATTTTGCGCGGTAACGGCGGTGATGACGCACGTTCCGAACACGCCGCGCATCTGAAACGTTTTCAAATCCGCCTGAATGCCCGCACCGCCGCCCGAATCCGAACCGGCGATGGTAAGCGTCTGCACAAAAGAGCTTTTCATTTGTTCCTCCTTAATATTGCGTCCGTACTGCCTGTAAAAAAGCACGGCAATGCCGTCTGAAAACCGCAGCGCGGGGTTTGTGGTGCATTATATGTCGTATTGCAGGACAAGGCACAGGGCAGGGCGGTAGGGTGCATCGTAGCAACTGATAATGAAAAAAGAGGGCAATGCCGTCTGAACCGCGTGTTGCGGCGAGTATAAACCAGCACGCTTTATTCGTCATTCCCACAAAAACAGAAACCTAAAATTAAAATTCCGTCATTCCCGCGCAGGCGGGAATCCAGACCTTAGGGTAACGGCAATATTCAAAGATTATCTGAAAGTTTGAGATTCTAGATTCCCGTTTTCACGGGAATGACGAAGGGTTGTGGGAATCACGGGAATGGCGAAGTTTCAGACGGCATCGCCCCACCCCGTCATTCCCGCGCAGGCGGGAATCCAGACCATTGGGACAGCGGTAATATTCAAAAGTCGTCTGAAAATTCAGAAGTTCTAGATTCCCGTTTTCACGGGAATGACGAAGAGTTGCGGGAATAACGGAGAGTTGCGAGAATGACGAAGGGTTGGAATAATCGCGGGATTATGTTCACGGGAATATAAATTTAAATAATTCAAAAGGATATCATATGCAGCCTGCAGTTTATATCTTAGCAAGCCAACGTAATGGCACGTTGTATATTGGCGTTACATCTGATTTGGTGCAACGTATTTACCAACATAGGGAGCATTTGGTTGAGGGATTTACATCACGGTACAACGTTACTATGCTGGTTTGGTATGAACTTCATCCTACGATGGAGAGCGCAATTACTCGGGAAAAACAGTTGAAGAAATGGAACAGGGCTTGGAAATTGCAACTGATTGAAGAAAATAATGTTTCTTGGCAGGATTTATGGTTTGATATTATTTAGCCCGTCATTCCCGCGCAGGCGGGAATCCAAATCATTGGGCAACAGCAATATTCAAAGATTATCTGAAAGTTTGAGGTTCTAGATTCCTGCTTTCGCGGGAATGACGAAATGTTGCGGGAATGACGTAGTTTCAGACGGCATCGCCCCACCCCGTCATTCCCGCATAAGCGGGAATCTAGCCCTTGGGGCAGCGGCAATATTCAAAAGTCGTCTGAAAATTCAGGAGTTCTAGATTCCCGTTTTCACGGGAATGACGAAGGGTTGTGGGAATGATGAAGTTTCAGACGGCATCAAATGCCTTGTCGGGCTTCAGGCGGCATTGTCCACCCTCTGCCGTCATTCCTATAAAAACAGAAACCTAAAATTCCGTCATTCCCGCGAAAGCGGGAATCTAGTGTGTTCGGTTTCGGTTTTTTTTGGGTTTCGGGTAATTTCCAAACCGTCATTCCCGCGCAGGCGGGAATCTAGCCCTTGGGGCAGTGGCAATATTCAAAAGTCGTCTGAAAATTCAGAAGTTCTAGATTCCCGTTTTCACGGGAATGACGAAGAGTTGCGGGAATGACGAAAAATTACGGGAATGACGGCTCATAATAAAAAAACCTGCTCGAAACAAGCAGGTTTTTGAATTGGCACGCCCACGGGGATTCGAACCCCGGTTGCCGCCGTGAAAGGGCAGTGTCCTAGGCCTCTAGACGATGGGCGCGTGAAAGTGCGCTATTTTACAAGGCTTCGGAAACTTGTCAAGCCTGTTGCGTAAAACCGACGGCGGAAATGTAAATTTTTGCCGGTTTAAATATATAAAACCTATAAATATCAACAAACTAATTGTAATTTTTTTTTTTTTTTTTTTTTTTTTTTTTTTTTTTTTTTTTTTTTTTTTTT